>NZ_FQWP01000042.1:0-6591 GCF_900129715.1 Fibrobacter sp. UWH9
CTCGCTATGGTGGCACAGATGGACAAGGAAGGCTTTGGTAACTGCACCAACCTTTACGAATGCCAGGCTGCTTGCCCGAAGGGTATCACCGTGGATTACATCGCCAAGATGAACCGCGAATACCTCATGGCAACCGCTACCTACGCCGAAAAGGTTTATGGTAAGGATTAATGAGGCGTGAGGTCGCTCATGCCCAAGGCATTCTCCCCATAGGGGATAACTCGACTAAGACAACAAGTTGTCAAGTCTCGTATAGCTTGAGGTATGAGGTCGGCCTTTCAGGCCTTTGAGCATGTCATCCTGAGCGAAGAGGCGTAGCCTCGGAGTCGAAGGATCCAGACCAGCATTACAAAAAAAGGACTGCAGCGATGCGGCCCTTTTTGTATATGGTGGGGGAGGACAACCTCATAAGGCGAATGCAGCGACCGGTTTCCTTTGGTAGGGAAATTATATCGAAGTATCATTTTTTTGCGATTTTGCAGGACTTCCAACCACACTTTGTTGTCGCTTTTCGGGGCTTTTGCCCCCTTACCACCAGAGTTTCAGGCGAAGGTAGTCGATTGCCTGGTGTGAAAGAATCCACCAGAGCGTGCGCTTGCCCGCGAAAATCTTCGCGATACCTGTCATGCCGGGGCGGAACCATGCCGGAGTCTGGTAGACGAACTCGCCGCGCACGGCGAAGGTGTTCTCCTGTTCCTTTACCTCTGCGGTGGGGCTGATGTGTTGCGTCTCGAACCGGTAAACGTATTCGGGACGGCTCTTGATGGCGAGCAGGCCCTGGGTTCCGAGTTTTACGTTGCGCAGTTCCTGTTCGGGCACATTTATCTCGACATAGATGTTCTCGATGGATGCCATCTGGAACAGTTCCGTTCCCTGGTTTACCGGGGCACCGATGCGTTTTTGCAGGTCACCTTCGATAATGACGGCGCTGTCGGCGGTGACGGCGACCACGGCCATGGAGAGCCTGTAACGTACTGTCTTGAGCTTTGCTTGGGTTTGCGCGAGGCGCGCTTGGTGAATTCGCATTTCGGCAAGCTGGTGGGCCGCCTGGGCTTTTTGTATTTCGCGCCGGGAGTCCTGTTCCTGCGCCATGAGATCGGCTTCTTCAAGCTTGAGCTCTGTCTGGTTTAGTCGGAGTAATGGGGCTCCCTTGTAAACGACGTCGCCGGGCTTTACAAAAACGGTATCGATGTATCCGTCGAAGGGGGCTGTCGTATAGATTATTTTGTCTGTTTTCAGGATTGCCGGAGCGCTAACCCTGTAAGGGATTGGGTAAAGCGTCGCGAATAGAACCAGCGCTATTGCAAGTATCCCGAATAGCTTTGCCCACGTGTGTTCGACCCCTAAAAGCTTGGAGAGCAATTTGCGGACTTTTTTTACCATGCGGAGCCCAAACCAGCAACTTTTGTTGTAGAGTTCCTCAAGCCTTGCTGCGCACAGTGACGATGTCAGGTAAATTTGTTCAGAATTCAAGTCGTCGAAAGGTTGCGAATTTCGTTCGCAGCAGATGATTCCGATGATTTCGTCGCCATTGTGGATTGGTACGGTGAGTATGTACTTTGTGTGGTATTTGGTGCTGTACAGCTCGTGCTCGCGAATCGAAAGAACGTTCTTTTCGGGGGCGGGGTAGACGATGGCTGCGTCTTGCTCGTAGGCTTCTTCCATGATGCCTTCCAAGTCTCGCACCACCTGCATTTTTTTCTCGAAATGGTCGGTGTGGCTCAGAGCCTTTAGCTCAACGTAATCGTGCTTGACCCATCCGAGGCTCACCCTTTCGGCGTTGTATTTGTCGCAGAGCCCGCTGACCAGGGACAACGTCGCCGTTTTGAATTTGTCGCACGCAAGTACGTTTTGGGTGACGTCGAATACTTGGGTCATTTGGTTGATTTTTGCGTTGGAACTGCTGAGCGCCCCTTGCATCGCCTGGTGCAGTTTGTTGGCGTCCAAATTTGTGTTGGAATTATTCATGCAGCAGCTCCTTGCGTAGGGCGGGCTTGCCCTGATCCCAAGTTTCTAGGCCGTTTTCGCGCAACAGCTCTCCTTTCGCGATGAGGAGCTTTACGTCGATAAGGTGCAAATCGCGTGTATTCTCGAGGTGGCGCTGTTCCGCCTTGCGGAGGTCCTCTTCCATGTCGAAAATGATGTGGTAGTTGCTTTTGCCGAGTTCCATTTTTTTGAATTCTTCTTGCAGTTCCGTTTCGTGGTAGTTGACGGCGATTTCGCTGAATTTCCATTGCTCGCGTATTTCGATGGACCTTTTTTGCAGAATGCTGAATTCCTCTAAAAGTTTGTTCTGAATGAGCGCGAGGCGTGTACGTGCGGCTCTCACGTTTACCTTCTGTGCGGCAATCTGGTGACGTTCATTGATGTTTGCGAACAGTGGAATGTCTATTTCGATTCCTCCGGCAAGCACTGTTTGACGGTCTTCGGGGTGCTTGAAGTTGCGAATAGCCGTTCTTGCTTCCTTGTCGCGGCTGCGTATCCCGTAATTCCCGATAATGTCGAGCGTCGGGAGCGATTTTGTGCGATGTAGCTTCAATTCCTCTTCGCGCAGGTCGAGTTCCGCCTGCTGCTGCATGTAGGCGGGATGAAGGCGGTAGATGGAATCTTCGGCGTCAACTGGTTTTACCTGGATAGACGTGTCGATGTCGCTAGGGAGGCTTATGGCGATGGGGCGCGGATCCTGGATGATTTCGCTTGCAGATATCGCAAGTAGCAGGTTGAGCCTTGCGCTTCGCAATTGATTCATTGCCGTGAGGCGTCCGCTCTCGCGGTCGGAATACTCGGCGACGGCCTTCTGCTTGTCAAGGACCGAGAGTATGCCCAACTGCTGCCTTTTTTCTGCGTCGTCCGCGATTTGTTTTGCGACTTGCGACGATTTCGTGGCGAATTGCAGGGTTTGCTCTGCGTAAAAGTAGTTCCAGTAGGCATCGTAGAACTTGTCCAAAACGTCGCTGAGCGTGTTGCGGTATTTCTGGTAGGCGATTTCCTGTTGCAGGTAGGCTTCGCGGAGCTGCGCGGTGGGCGAAAAGTAGAGCAGGCCGTCTTTCAGCACGTGTTGGCGGAGTTCGCCGCCAAAGTAAAGTTCCGAGGTGTATTCGCTATGGGTGTAGGTCGCCTGGTTGAAGCCCACGCTGTATTCCGTAGCCGAGGGTAGCTTCCCTTGTATCCCGATTTTGTACTCGTCCCTGGTTTCCGTGAACAGGGCGCTCGGCCTGTCGCCTCTTTCCTTGCTTGCACGGCCGTTTAAGTGCGGCTCGAAATCCCCGTAGGCCCCTTTTGTCATCTCGGCTTGCGCAATCCAGTTGTATTTTGCTTCTTGTATATCGGTGTTGTTCTCGATAAGAATCTTGAGCGCCGTTTCCAAGTTGAGCCTGAGCGAGTCTTCGGTTGCAAAGGAACTGGCGACCGAAAAAATCAATATGAAAGCGAATAGCGTCAAATGTGCAGAAAGTTTGTGCATTATTGCAATATGATTTTGCCGGTGACGCCGGGTTCTATGGAGTGGTTTGAATTGTCGAAGATGACCTTGACTGTTCGTAGCAGGCTGGCCTTGTCAACGACGGGCGAGATGAATTCAATGGTTCCCATTTTGTTCCGATTTTTCGCGGAGCCGTTCAGTTGAAGATTGACGCTTTGGCCGATTTTCAGCTTGTTCGTCTTGTTGACAATGATGTAGGCTGTCATGCGGCATGTGCGCACGTCCGCGATTTCGATGACGGATTCGAGGGCTTCGACGCTTTCGCTCCTGTTCTTCGATATGGAAACTATTTCTCCATCGAAGGGGGCGATTAGGTACTGCTTGAGCAGCTGTGCGCGTGCCATGCGGTGCTCGAGGGAATCCTTGGACTTGGATACCTTTGCGGCTTCCCATTCGGCTTTCGCTACATTGAAGTTCATTTCCTTTTCCCAGAGCTGCTCGGCGCTTATGGAATTCGAAGTCTCGAACAACTTTTTCGTGGCTTCCAAGTCCTTTTCGTACGCGTCCATTTTCGCCTTCGCCGAGACAACACTCGAGAGGTCCTCGGCGGTGATTTTTGTGATGCGTGAACGCAGTTCCTCTTCGGTCTTTATGAGGTTCATCAAGGTGTCGCCCTTGTGGACGAACTCGCCTTCTTTTACCCAGATGCTGTCGATTTTCCCGGATACGGTAAAGCCCATACTGGCTTGCGCGAGCGGTTCCGTGATACCGTCGAAGCTTGCGGCTAGTGCAGAGCTTGCGCAAAAAGCGAATACGGCGGTGCAGAAAAACAGTATTTTGAACAACTTATTCATTTTTTGTGGTGCTTGAGCTCGACAAGGGAATCTCGAGTTCCGTGTACAATGTGAACTTTTCGAGATAAGTCTCGTCGGTTGCGTAGACGGTGAGGTTTACGCCGACGGAGTCGCCGTTTTGGGTGGACTCGTTGATGGCGTTCGGGAGCATTGTTATGAACAGCGTGTCGCCCTTGACCTTTGCGTTTGCGTTCTTGTTGGCGCCATGGCCGTACAGGGTGTACTTTGCGTTGCTCGCCTTGCTCCATTGTATCCTGTCGGTGTTCGTGGAAAGAGCCTTCGAGAATTTGACCCAGATGGTGTCTTCGGCGGAGAAGCTTGCCTTGTAGCCCTTGTTGCTTGGCCATGCGTTGCTTGTGACCGCGTAGAGTCCGCGCCCTGTCACGAAGGCGGAATCGCCGGTGAGCTCGTACGATATGCGGTCGCCGGACTTTTTGCCGTATACGGCGATGCTCACGCTGATGCTCGCTTCCGAGGGGAACGAACGATCGTGCTTGAGGAACAGGGTGTCTTTTTTCACTGTCGGGGTGACGTAGAATACGTCTGAACCGGCCTTCACCGAGACGGAAAGGTTCGCGCTGCTAAGTTCCTCTTCGAAAACGAAGAACGGCGTAATCAGGGGGGAGACGTCCCTATAGCCCATGAGCGACTTGTCGACGACATTTGACGCCTTGATTTTTTGCTTTTCGGGAACCTGGATTTCTGTGTAAAGGGAGAAATTCTTGAGGACAAGGCCGCTCTTGCCGTACGCGGTGATGTTCATGCCGATGGTATCTCCCTGCACGCGGGAGTCGAGGATGCGATCCATCAGTTTGACGAAAAGAGTGTCCTTTTTGACCCAGGCGTCTGCGTTCTTGCCGTAGCTGTGCGCGTAGATGGTGCGCGTGGCGCCGCTGGCGAAACTCCACTGAATCTTGTCGGCGCTCGAGACGAGGTCCTCGCTGAACTTGACCCAGATTGTGTCGCTCGTGCCGAAGGAGGACGTGTATTTTTCGTTGCTGGGCCATGCGTTGCTTGTTATGGCGTAGAGGCCTCTGCCCGTTGTAAATGCGGAATCCCCGTTGAAGGCGAGATTGTAGCGCTCGCCCGACTCCTTGCCGTATGCGGTGATGCTCACGGAATACCTGGTTTCTGCGTCGAAGGCGCTATCGGGGTGGGCCAGGAACAGCGTGTCGCCTTTGATGACCGGCTCTACGTAGAAGTTTGCCGAATCGCTCCTTACGTTGACCGACAAGCTCTTGGACGTAATCTTTTCGTTGAATACGTAGTACGGGACAATCAGGGGGGAGAGCTCCCCGTACCCCATGTAGTTCTTGTCCATCACGTTAGAGGCCTTGATGTCGTTTTGCTTTTTGACAAGGGTGTCCTGCTGGAGGTACGTGCGTCCCAGATCGATGGCGCCGTTCGGCTTGAGGCGTGGAAGGATTTTGTCTGTAGCGATGTAGCGCAACCCGTTGTATGTGACGGGGGCTATTTTGAGGACGAGCCCGGAATCTGCGGGCAAGTTCTTGAACGTGAACTTCCCGAGTGAATCGGACGAGCCGTCGAAGGATTCGGGGAACAGGTTCACGTAATCTTCGCTCTGGTGGACGATGGATATGGAGGCCCCCTTTATCGGGACGGCTTTCCCGGAACTGGCTTCGTTTATGTAGAGTTCTCCATTGAGGGCCGCGTTGAGGGGAGAAAGCCTTATCACCATGGATGACGTGGCGACGACCCCCTCCATGTGCGAGGATTCGCTGGTCGAGTTGACCGTTTCGACGTGCGGTGCGTAGTACAAGGTGTCCTTTTTTTGAATTTCCCTGTGCGTGAAGGTGAAGGTTCGCGAACCGTACGGCAAATCGTCGATGAAAAAGTTGCCGGCCTCGTCGGTTTCCGTGGATTTGAGATCTCCGGAGGCGTTTTGGTATGAAATCTTTACCCCACAAAGAGTTGCGTTATTCGAGGCGTCGACGACAGAGCCGGAAAAACTCCATTTTGAGTATTCGCTGTCTTCGGAATTTGTTGGAGAGCAGCCGATGACACATGCTGCAATGACGCACATTGCAAAGGAGAAAGCCTGTTTGACTTGCATAAAGATACCGTTGTATAGAAAATGGGCACAAAAATAAAAATAAACACGGAAAATACAAGAAGAAAAAAAGTTACTTTTGTAAAAAGAACGCAAATAAAGTTAAAACAAGTTTTTTTTATAGTTTGTTGTTGTTACATTTGGCGTGTTATTTTATTTGGAGCTATTCTCATGAACGAAAAAAAAGAAAATAAAGCGGCCAACTCCCTTCCAGAAGTAGTCTGGAACGACGGCAACATGAAAAG
>NZ_FQWP01000004.1:0-281350 GCF_900129715.1 Fibrobacter sp. UWH9
CTCAACACAATCAGGCTGGGCGTGTCAAACGCAAGGATCGAGGCGACGAACAACAAGATAAAGCTACTGATACGGACTGCCTATGGCTTCAGGAATATGAACAACATGCTGTCGCTGATAATGTTGAGCTGTTCCTATGTAGATGTAAAGATAGCCTACGAATGGGAATCGGAATCGAGAGAATCATCTAGCAAGGCTGCCTAAATGCTTCCACACATGTTGATGATGCCTCTTTTTTTTAACATTTTTATCTAAAATGTGTTCCCGGCGATCTAGCTGGGATTTTTTTATGGGTTTGCTTCTTACTAAATTGTAAGCCATGAATTTCCTACAGAAGAAGCCCGTATTTTTCCTGGCAGCATCTGCTGTCTTCTTTGCAATTCTATTGATCGTTTTCCGCGATTTTGCGTTTGACTCGACGCAGCTGATGCTGAATAGCGACCAGCTGAACGGTATCGGTAGCCGCATTTTGCGTACCTTCGATGTCATCGTGACTGAATGGGACGATTCCCGCCTGGGCGGTGTGCCCACGATCGACGCTCTTTTTGCCGACGTCTACCATCCGCTGGTCTGGTTCCAGTTCCTGATGGATCCGGCCAGGGCTGTGGGCTTCAAGTTCATCCTCACTTTGCTGGTGGCTTTTATGAGCGCCTTTGGCCTGGGCTGGCACCTGACCGAAAATAAGTGGTGGGGTGTTCTGCTGGGCGGCCTCTATGCCTTCTCTCCGGAATTCTTCACTTACCTCTATGGCGGTCATGACGGTAAGATGATGGTGTTTGCCATTGCCCCGCTGGCCTTGCTTGCAATTCGTAAGGTAGTCCGTTGCGGAAGCTTGCCCTATATGGTTGTGCTGGCCTTGTCTGTGGCCTGGATGATTCTTGGTTCTCACCTGCAGTTGACTTACCTGTTCCTGTGGGGCGCAGGCCTTTATACTCTTTACGAAGTGGCTTTCCATTGTGATGCTCTGAAAACTCGCGGTAAGCGTCTGGGTCTTGCCGCTATCGGTTTGGCTTTTGGTCTTGCCATTTCCTGCTTCCAGATTGTTCCCCCTTATCTCTATACCACCACCCAGTCTGTCCGTGGCGATGAAGGCCATACCAATTACGGTCACGCTGTAAGCTGGTCCTTGCATCAGGAAGAAATGGCTCAGATTCTGTTGCCGGGTTTTGTTGGTGTTGACGTTTACGAACAGAACGAAAAGACTGGCGATATTGAAGGCAGTTCCTTCATTGGTTTTACCATGGACGAGTACCGCAAACTGGCTGGAGGCTCTCCGTTCTATTGGGGTCATAACGCATTTAAGCTGGACCATAATAATGCCGGTGCCTTGCTGACCTTCCTTGGATTCCTCTGCCTGTTCCTGCCGGGTAAGCGCCGCTATGCCGCTTTCTGGGGTATGGGTGCCGTTGTGGCCCTGAGCTACGGTATGGGCGACCATTCTCCGCTGTTCAAGTTGTGGTATAGCGTTCTGCCGGGTGTAAAGAACTTCCGTGCTCCGGGTATGGCCCTGTTCTGGTTGCCCCTCTTGCTGGTGATGATGGCTGGCCCTGTTCTTAAGGCCTTGACTGCTGGTTCTGCTGCCGAAACTCCCGAAGGCCAGGCTGCCGCTGCAGACGATCGCCGCGCCCTGCTTCACGGTACGGCCATGTATGTGATCCTGTTGGTGCTGGCTGTGGTTGCCCGTTTTGCCTGGACCACCTTCATTGGCCCTGTAGGCCTTGTGGTGATGATCCTCTTTGCGCTGGCATGCCTCGGTGTCATGAGCCTGGATGATCAGAAGAAGTCCTTTAGCATTGCCAATTTTGTGGACTCCTTTAAGGCTGGCCTGCCGGGAACCCATCGCGGTGTGCAGGCTTGTGTCCTCTTCGGTTTCGCTTTCCTGGGTGTGATGCTCATGAGCGGCCAGAAACTGTTGAACGATCCTATTACCGCTCCGTATTTTAAGCCGCTGAACGAAATCGTCATGAATGCCACCGCCGGCAAGGTAATCCCTGGTTTCGTGCTGGTCCTTGTGGTGATTGGCGTTGCCCTGGTTGTGGCCCGCTGGAAGGCTAGTGTTGGCGCCAAGGCTGGTGTGCTGGCTCTGGCTGCCGCTCTGGACCTGTTCATGATCAATGCCGCCTTTATCCAGAACGTTCCCGCTTCTGAATACCTGCAGCCCAACAATGGTGTTATCGCTGCAGTAAAGGCTCCCTTCAAGGCTGATTCCCTGAATACGCCTCGCGTTCTTTCTCTTTCCCGTAACAAGGCTCTCAGCGGAAATGTGTTCCCCCAGTACCACATGCGTAATGCCGATGGTATTCACGATAACGAACTGGCTAGCTACCGTGCATTCCGCGGCGGTCAGCAGGACGCTAACTATCTGATGAACGTTAACGACCCTCAGGCTGCTCACCCCTTCCTGGATTTGATGAATGTGGGCGCTATTATTTTCGACAGCCGTCAGGGTACAACTTACATGCCTATTCCTACGGCCATGGGCGAAGCCTACATCTTTGGCGAAGCTGTGGTGATGGATGATGCGGCAGCCATTAAGACTTTGCAGGAACAGGCTGCAATCAGACAGCCGGAAGTTTCCGTGTCTCCTGTTGCAGAAACAGCTCCCATGGAAGGCTCTGTTACGGATAGCGCTGCCGTGGATTCCGCTCTTGCTGCCGAGCCCCGTCAGGAAATTGCCGCTCCCAAGTATGCCGATGTATCTGGTAAGTTCTTCTATCGCGAAAAGGTGATTCTTTCCGAAGCTCCTGCTAATGACTATAAGGGTAGCGTCGCCGCTAGCGGCCCCATCCAGGGTTCTGCAAAGGTTGTGGCTTCTCCCAAGATGGATACCCAGGTGTTCGCCGTAGAAGCTGACCGCCCCGGCTTCATGGTGGTGGCTGGTAACTACCATCCGTACTGGAAGGCTTACGTGAACGGTGCTGAAGCCAAGGTCTACAAGGCATTCGGAACCCTCCGCGCTGTAGAAATTCCTGCAGGCAAGTCTGAAGTCCGCATGGAATATCGAAGCACTCCTTTCCACGCCGCTGTAAAGGTTAGCCTTGCTGCCCTGATTCTGCTGGTGGCTGTTGGCGTATTTGCCGCCATCAAGAAGCGTTAATGGTAACGGGCCTATGGAACTGCAAACTCGGGTAGAAATTCCTCCGTCGACGGTACGGATTGATTACACCGGGAAGCTTGCTTTCATAGGCTCTTGTTTTGCCCAGAACATTTCTGAAAAATTCACCCGTCTGAAATTCAGGACTCTGGTGAATCCCTTCGGGATCATCTACAATCCCCTTTCCATCGAATATATGGTGGAGCGCATTGTCAACGGCGAAACCTATTCGGCCCGGGATGTGCAGGAAGGGAATGTTTTCCTGGATGGTGAAAATTGGAACTGCTGGGACTTTCATGGTTCCTTTTCTGCGAAGGATGAAAATTCCTGTATCGAGGGGTTGAATGCTGCTGTTCTTGGTGCCCGCGAGTACCTGAAGTCTGCAGACGTGGTGTTTATAACTTTAGGCACCGCCTTTGTGTATTTCTTGAAGCAGACCGGGAACGTGGTTTCCAATTGCCATCGCCGAAATGCAGATCTGTTTGACCGTCAGTTGATTTCTGTAGAACGGGCTGCTGACGCGCTTAATTCTGTTGTCTGTAATTTGAGACGGTTGAATCCCGACGTGAAGGAGGTGTTTACCGTATCCCCCTTGAGGCACCTGAAGGATGGCGCTTACGGGAACAATCTTTCGAAGTCCTCCTTGCTGCTGGCCGTGGATCAGGTGGTGAAGGCGAATCCGCAGGTTGAATATTTCCCCAGTTACGAGATTGTGCTGGATGAATTGCGGGACTACCGCTTTTACGATTCCGACATGATCCACCTTTCCGAGGTGGCGGAAGATTACATCTTTGAACGCCTGCAGGAAACGTATTTTGACGAGGCTGTTCGGGAAAATGTCAAGCGGGTTGAAAAGTTTTTGAAGTCCGCCAATCACAGAATCGTCGATGCGGCTTCTTCCATGAACAAGGCGTTTGCATTGAAACATCTGGACATTGCCCAGGATCTTGAAAAACGGATTCCCGGGCTGGACCTAAGTGCCGAAAAGACGTACTTCCTTTCGCTATAAAAAAAGACGGACGCTCATGCGTTCGCCTATTTCTTTTTTAGGTCTGCATTGTTAATTTGCGGACCCCACAAATATTAAAGTCCTAGGGCTGGGCGCCTCGTCCGGGGGGCGTCTTTACAAAGTAGATGACGCAGGGCACAATGAGGCTGATCAGGCACAGGATGGCCATCAAATTGTTGAACCAGTCTGCCTTATGGAGCGTGGCCGGGACCAAGGTCTCGTTGACCAGTACCAGGAGTGCCGCAAAGGCGATTCCCGGGATTAAGTAAGAAAGTAACTTGCTCATAAGTGTTCTCCTATTTTTCCACGTTCATAAAACTAACATGATTTTGGCTGGGGTAATGTAAATTTTGGGAAAATTTTAGGGGTGGGTAAACGCAGGAGGGATTGTCTAACTGGGAAAATGTAAAACGCCTGTAAAATCGCGTAACTTGTTGGCTGTCAATGAGTTGAGATGTTTTGAAAATGTTATTTTTGACAGTATGAATATGAAATTTTCTGCATTTGCACTTGCTTGCCTAGTCGGATTTTCCTTTGCCGCTGATCCCCGAATGGAACAGGGCGCCCGCTTTGAAGCCCAGGGAAACTTCGAGATGGCTCTGGGTGAATACCGTTCTATTTTGGCTGAACAGCCCAAGAACGCCGAAGCCTATTTTGCCGCAGCAGAAGTCCGTGTTAAGATGAAGGACTATAGCGGTGCTTTGGCTAACTATCGACTGGCCTACAAGTTTGATCCCGCCATGAGTGCCGCCTATGAAGGTGCCGCCAAGGTTTATGAATCGTTGGGTCAGAAGGCTAAGGCCGAAGCCGAACGCGCCAAGGATCCCAAGAATAATCCCGCTCCTGCAGAAGAGGTTGCCGCTCCTGTTGAACCCGCTCCTGCCGCTGAACCGGTCAAGGTTGCCGAACCGGCACCTGTCGCTGTTGAAGCTCCCAAGGCAGAACCGGTGGCCGAAGCTAAGCCCGAACCGAAGGTTGAACCTAAGCCTGAAGCCAAGGTGGAACCCAAGGCTGAACCGGTCAAGGTTGCCGCTGAACCTGCCAAGGAAGAAACTGCTCAGGCACTTCCTTCCGATCCTTTTGAAAAGGGTAAGGCTCTGTATGCCGAAGGTAATTATGCCGATGCCGCCAAGGCTTGGCGCGAAGTGCTGAAGAAGACTCCTGGCCACGCCGGTGCTTATTTCTACGCTGGCTTGACCCGCTTCCAGCTGGGCGAATACGAAAAGGCCGAATTCAACTTGAAGAAGGGTCTGGAATATAAGGAAGAAGGCAATGATGCCAATTACTTCCTGGCTTGTGTCTATCAGAAGATGAACAAGTCTGACCTAGAAGTGAAGTTCCTGGCTAACTACATGAAGAAGGCTGCTCCTAACGGCAAGTACCGCAAGGCTGCCGAGGAACGTCTGGCTGAAATCAAGGCTGCAAAGGCTGAAGCTTCCAAGACCGAAGAAAAGATTGCAACTGCCGAAGCAGTAAAGCAGAATGTGAAGGCCGAAAAGATGGACAAGTCTGAAAAGGCTGTCGAGGCTTCTGCCCCTAAGGCTGCTGAAGAAACGGAAGAGTCCGATGTGGCTGCCGCACCTTCTGCTGTTCCGACCATTGCCAATGCCAACTTGCTCTTTGGCGCCGGCAGCTATGAAATGGCCCTGCAGATGTACAAGGCTTTGCTGGAAACGGAACAGAATCCTGAAGAACGCTACTTTACTATGCTCCAGCTTGGCAATGTCTACCGCGAACTCAGAGATTTCCACAGCGCTGTCACCCGCTACCGTGAAGTAGTCCAGCAGTTCCCGGATTCCGATTGGGCTACCGAAGCCGAACGTGCCTTGGAAGATGCCGTGTGGCTGGAAAAGCACGCCAAGGAATTGCCCCGCCGCGTTCGTTAAGTTTGTTGTTTAGACCATAGAAAAGTCCCCGCTTTGCGGGGGCTTTTTCGTTTGTGAAAATCTTTTCGCTTTGAATGTAGACGGTTTGACATTATATTTGGGGTGTGCCTGCGGGATTGGTGTTTTGGGTGTCGCAGGCGAGGATGGGTATGAAGTATTCTGGAGTAAACTTGAAGGCGCTGGCTTGCGTTGCCTGTGCTATGACTGTTGTAGCGGTGGCTGATCCCCCTGCAAATTTTAGCGGTTGGGAACTGGTCTTCGAAGACAACTTTGACGGCAACACTCTTGACACCAGCAAGTGGAATCCCACGTACAACTGGGGACACACTCACAATCACCGGGCCTATTGTGACGAGGCGAACGTTATCGTCAAGGATGGCAAGCTGATGCTTAAGGCCGAGGCGAAAAAACATCCCAAGGCTCCCGCATCCGCAAAGTTTGATGGCAAGGAGATTCCCGTAGACTATACTTCGGCGGCCATTGATACCCGCGGCCATTTCGAGGTGAAGTACGGCTACATCGAAGGCCGCTTCAAGGCACCCAAGCACAAGGGAACCTGGCCTGCCTTCTGGACTTTGCAGGACGGCTGGCCTCCCGAAATCGATATCCTTGAAATTCCTGCATCCCGAAAGCAGCATCATTACTATTTGCATTATACAAACCCTAGCTGGTACAATGACCATGGTTCCGCCTGGGATCACGAGGCTTCTTTTGGCGGACACAAGGATGATAACGTAGACCGTTCCGCAGACTTCCACACCTATGCGGTGGAATGGGATGAGTCAAACTTGAACTTCTACTTTGATGACAAGAAGTTTGCCAGTTATAACCGCCCCACAGAAATCAAGCAGTTGTCGGCTCAGTACATTATTGTGAACCTGGCTGTGGGCGGATGGGCCGGAAACGACATCGAGGTGACCGCGAATAATCCGGCCTACTTTGAGGCGGACTGGGTTCGTGTGTGGAAGGCTAAGCCGGCAAAGCCTGATACGGTGATTTTCTACAATGAAGCCTTCAAGACTTGCATGCAGCCTAGCGACGAAAAGAAGTTGGTTCTAGGGGACTGCGCCGATGAAAAGTCTGTGGCCATTATCAAGCCGCTGGGTTCTGCCAATACCTTCCGTGTGGACTTTGGTGACATGACTTTGGAAATGCCTAACGAAACTACGGATCCTGGCGTTACTGCCGGTGTGTACGCCTGGAACGGCAAGAATCACCAGAAGGTTGTCTTTGAAAATCAGTACAGCAATCAGTACCGTCTGAAGATGCTCCATAGCAATCATTACCTGCGTTCAACCTCTGACGGTGCCCGCGTGGTGCAAGACTGGAACGATAGCTGGGAATGGAATCAGAAATGGCGCATCATGAAGCCTAGCGAATATGTGGCTCCCGGTGCCGACACAACGGCCAAGGATACAGTAACGCAGGATACCACGAAACAGGACTCCACGTTGTCTATCGGCGTTAGGAATCTTCGGGTAGCAGGTCGCGAAATTGGCAACGCGTATGGAAGCCGGATTTTCCGCAAGAACGGAATGCTTTACGTGGAATTTGGAAACGGAACCGGGGAATCGAAAATTTTCGATTTGAGAGGCCGCAAACAGTAATAAAAAAAGTCCAAGGTTTTGACCTTGGACTTCTTGTTTTTATATGATTTTTTAAATCACCTGGACCAGCAGACCTTTAAGGTATTGTCCTTCGGGGAAGGCTGTATTTACCGGATGGTCCATGGGCTGGCCGAAACGTTCGATAATTTGTACGCGACGGTGGGCATCGGCTGCGGCATCGGCGATAATCTTCTGGAACAGGTCCATTTCCATAAGGCCGGAACAACTGAAGGTTGCCAGCATACCGCCTTCGGCCAGAAGCTTCATGGCCAACAGGTTGATGTCCTTGTACCCGCGGCAACCCTTTTGCAAGTTGTCCTTGGATTCCACGAACTTGGGCGGGTCCAGCACGATAAAGTCAAAGGTCTCAGCGCGGTCACGGCACTTACGCAGATACTGGAATACGTCTGCTTCTACGTGGGTAGCGTGGGCGGTAGAAAGCTTGTTGCGCATGATGCCTTCCTTGGCCAGAGCCAGAGCGTCCTTGGAAACGTCTACCTGATAAACCTTTTCGCAGCCACCGCGAAGGGCGTAAAGGCCGAAGCCTCCTGTATAACAGAAGCAGTTCAGCACCTTCTTTCCCTTGGCCAGTTCGCCAACACGACGGCGGGCGTCACGCTGATCCAGATAGTATCCGGTCTTGTGGCCGTTCTTCACGTCGATGGGGAAGAGAATTCCGTTTTCGTTAATGACTACAGGTTCATCGGGAACTTCGCCGTAGACCACGCCAGTGCGGAGGGGAAGACCTTCCTTCTTGCGGACGTCGGAATCGCAGCGTTCATAGATGCCGCGGCAGCCAGTCTTTTCGGCCAACAGCTCGTAAATAATCTTGCGGTTCACTTCGGCGCCGGCTGCCAGAATTTCTACGGAGTAGATGTCGGCGTACTTGTCGATAATGCAACCGGGAATGCCGTCGTTTTCGGCGTTAATCAGACGGAATGCCACGTCCTTGTCGGCGATGTCGAAGCCGCGGCTCTTGCGTGCGGCAATGGCTCGATCCAGAATGTCGCTGAAGAAGTCTCGGTCGATGTTCTGCTTTTCGCCAAAGGTCCAGAAACGACCACGAATCTGGGACTTGGGGGAATAGGCGGCAAGGCCCAAAAAATCGCTATGGTAGCTGTAGACTTCTACGACGTCGCCCAACTGGGGATCGCCTGTCACTTCGTCGATAGCTCCGCTAAAAATCCAGGGATGGTAACGGAGGGCTGACTTTTCGCGTCCGGCTTTCAAGGTAATTGCTTTCATGCTTTAAAATATAGAAATTGAATAAAATGTATCTTTGTCGCGAAAATTTGGAAGTTGTTAAATGGATAGGAAAAACATTGTGGGGCTGATGGTCCTGACTGGGTTCTTGCATGCTATTTGTGGTTGCTCCGATAGTGGAACGTCTGCGACAGGACCGACGGCCTTTTTTTACGATGGTGAATTTAGTGGCGTGTCTACCCGTGATATGGAAAGCCTGTGCAGCAGGCTTCAGAAAGAAGTAGATGCTCTTGGAGAGGATTCTGTTTTCTGTGGAGAACACTCTGCTGACTATATTGTCTATATTCCCAGGAGGGAAGCCGCATCTCTTGACGAAGTCCTACTGAAAAAGACTGAAGAATGTGCTGAAGCTTTGGATGAATGGCGCAGACGCTATAAAAAATGATTTTTATTTCAATATAAGACTGACCTATGTTTGAATCCCTGTTTCAAAAATACCCTTTCTTTCGTAAGATTCCTGCAATCCTTTGCATGGCGATTATCTTTAAACTTTCGTCAATGACCTCGGCGGAACTGGAGGGGCTCCCTCATGTTTGGGACAAGTTGGCTCACACTTGTGAATATGCCACCTTGGCAGGGTGCTTTTGTATGTGGTGGACTCGTGGCCAATGGACGGCTAAATCCTGGTTTCGTGTTGTTATAGTAATGTTGCTGGCTCTTGCCTACGGTTGCACCGATGAATACCATCAGCGTTTTGTAGAAGGCCGTAGCTGCGATGCCATGGATCTGATTGCAGATACGCTTGGAGGTCTTATTGGCGGTTCCGTCTACGTTCTGATTGTGAAAATCCTGAACCGTTATGATCCGCTGCCCCAAACGGAATCCGATGAATCTCCGGATTCCGAAGAATCACTTTAGGGTCTTCAGTACAGAATCCACTCGGGCTGTAATCTTGTAGGTGGCTTCGCTGCAGAGGTGGTCGTTGTCGTAGGCCAGGCTGTTGGAATAGTCATGATCGCCCATCTTGTTTTCGTCAAGCAGGACGAAGTTCGGATATTCCTTGGTCAGATTCTTGATTTGACTGATGACTTCCTTGGCAGTGCTTCTTTTCATGCCGTGTCTTCCGAAAGCGCCTGTCTTCTTGTACTTTGGATTCTGCGGGAAGATGACTCCCACGACCTTGATTTTCTTGCTGGCGGCAGTTTTGAGAATAGACTTCAAGGCTTTCATCGAATTTTCCAGAAGCTCCGGATTCTTGTCGAAAATCGTGGAGTCCGCTTCGACTTCAGCGGTTTCGCCCCAGGATTGACAGGGGATTCCTAAAAGACGTCCCTTGTCTGTTGTGTACTTGTGAGCGTCTTCTACGCCGAGGCCGTTTTCGGTGGCGTCTAACAGACCTGCGGGAATGCCTTTAGCCCAATAGTCATGATTGGCATCGTACGCATAACCGGGGTAATTGGGAGCGTTGACGGCGAAGAAATTATCGCTGCCCTTTCCGTCTGTTTTCCACCAGAAGTCAATGTCGATAGAAAGTACGATATACTTTAGCTTCTTGGCATTCTTGTAGATGTACTTATTGAGGTAATCCTTGGTGGCGTAAATAGAATTGGGGGCGTGGGCTAGGTTTACGGCGAAGAAATCGTCTTTCAGCAGATATGGGCTTAAGGAATATAAGGTACGTGATGATCCCATGAGGGCCACTTCCATGGAGTCGATGTACCTCCAGAGCAGTTCCATTTTGTAACGCATGATGACTGAGGACCAGACGTCGTTTGCTACTAGGTAGGTTCCTGCGCTATCTTGGTCAATTGTAGTATCTGGGACTGGTCTTGCAGCAAACCACATGCTGGGATGCCAAAGTTCATCTCCTTCTACAAGTTCAGTTGTACTGCTGTCCTTGATATTGACCAGGGCGATTTTTTCGTGTACTTCGTTTGCGTTCGTGAGGGAGGCAATTACAAAATTCTTGGAAACCCATTCGGTGTGATCGAAGGTTTTCTTGCTGGGGGCTCCGACGCTCTTTATCAGTTTGCCGGTGCTGTCGGCGATGAACATTCTTTCATGAGTATGGTAGGACTTCCCAACGAATTTTTTGCCGGTGGTCGAGGCGAAGTCCAGGAAAAGGGTTCTTCGGGTGCTGTCTTTAGAAAGGCTGACGTTGCAAGCCTGTTCCTTGTTGTACCAGATTGAATCCTTGGAAGAGTTGGTTAGTCTAGTTCTTCCGTAGGCGAATTTCGTTCTTAAAAGCTGGGCCCCTGTGACGGCGATTTTTCGGTCTACGCTAACGCCTCCGTGGTAGGCTCCGTCTATGATTTTCCTGGGTGTGCCGAAAGTCTCGTCTCTAAAGGAAACTTGCCAAGTGGAATTAGACTTGAATTGTGCCTCGTCCTTGTTGCTTTGTTGGCTGGTAACGTAAACGATAGTCGTATCGCCGTTAGAGGATACTTGCCAGCGGGGGATTGCAGCGGCTTCTACGTCTAATTTGTGGATGGTACGGTTGTTGGAATTCAGCTCTCTTACGTAAATCGAAGACTTTCCGGGAACGCCTTCGGGCTTGGTACAGTAGGCGACGTATTTCCCATCGGGGGAAATATCCGGATGATAGGCAGAAACGGTATCGTAAAATTCCACAATCTTGGTCTTGGTCAAGGAGTAGTCGATATAGACCAGTCTTTCTGTAATGTCGTTGCGGAATACGAGTTTTGTTTTGTAGGTTCCCGTTAGCTTTTTAATTGCGTCTGGGCTTAAGATCATGTTGATGTTGCTTTCGGTCATGAGACCGCTGCCGTTTAGCCAGGAAGGCGAAGGAATCTTTCCGAAGGCGAGGCGGAAACCGACGTAGTCGGCTTTTGTCGAAGAGGTGACTGTGTAGACATCACCGCGGCTGAACAAGCTGATTGCGCTTTTGGGATTGCGAAAACTGCCACCCTTTACGATGCGTTCTCCAAGGGAATTGCCTTCGTAAGGCCCGACGTAGTTGTCCATGATCGTGTCTTGCGGGTAATCGAGCCAGTCGTTTACCCATTCCATGACATTGCCTGCCATGTCGCAGAAATCCTTGCTGCCAGAGGCTTTCTTGCAGACCTTGTGAGTCTTGTAGTCGGAATTGTCGGCGTTCCAGGATTTGTTTAAATCCCAGCTGGTGTTTGCTGCAAAAATCCATTCGGCTTCGGTGGGGAGGCGGTAAGCGTTTGCGCCGGTGTTCAATGCCAAATTTATAATGCTTGTGCAGTGTCCATCGCTATCGAAGGTCTTGGTGGTGTAGGTGTAAGCCGTATCCCGTTTTTCCTTTTTGCTTAGGGCGTTGGCATAGACGATGGCGTCGAAATAGGTGACGTTCACGATGGGGAGAGAATCATTTTCGCATTTCTGGACAGGGGACTTCGATCCCAGTTCTTCCTTCATGACTTTTCGGAATTCGCCGCAGGTGACTTCATGCCTTCCCATAGAAAAGTCGTAAGAGAAAGTGGTCTTCATTTTGGGGCGTTCATTGGCCTTTGCGGAATTGTCGTCTGTTCCTACAAATCCGTCTGACCCTGATGCCCGAACTAAAATAAAACCGTCAATGTCTGAATCCTCTACGAATGTGGATTCAGATGAGGTGGTGTCTGTGCAGCTACAGATAAAAATCAGTGCCAGAAGAAAAAGAGACCGCAACATTGTTACCCCCCAAGTAAAATGATTTCTCTCTTCAGTTGAATTCCGAATTTTTCGAAAACTTTTTGTTGAACGTACTCGCTAAGAGCCTTGATGTCTGAAGCGGTGGCGTTGTCTGCGTTGACAATGAAGTTGGCGTGAACCGTGCTGACTTCTGCTCCGCCAATGCGGTAGCCCTTGAGTCCTGCCTGCTCGATGTAATAGCCTGGAGCGATTTGCTGAGGCATGTCTTCGGCACCAACGTCAAGGCGTTTGAATGTGGAACCTGCGTTGGGCATATTTAAGGGCTGGCTTGCCTTGCGCTTGGCCATGCACTCCTGCATTTCGGTTTCCAGAGTGTAGCTATCTTTGCCGGACATCTCTGCAGGTTCTAACTGGAATGTTGCGGACAAGATAATTTCAGCTTGACCTTTGGCACGGTCGTCGGAGGAAACCTGAAAACCGCTGTGCCTATAGCCAAAGTCGCACTGGGCTGCGGTTCGTGTATGTACGGTCCCATTGGCGTCAAGGCTTTCTACTTCTACGCAAGTCTGGCAGATTTCCTGACCGTATGCGCCTGCGTTCATGTAGATGGCTCCACCTAACGTTCCTGGAATACCGGCTAGCTTGTGTATCCCGCTGTAACCCATCTTAATGGATTTGCGCGCAAATGCGCCGAGGGATACGCCTGCTCCAACCTTGAACTTGCCATTTCCAAGATCCTGAACTTCAGAAAATGATTTCCCCAGGGTGATGATTCCGCCGCCAAATCCCTTGTCGGAAACTAACAAGTTTGTTCCGTTACCAAGAACGAAAAAGGGGAGGTTCTGGTCTGCCAGTCGTTTCCGCACATCGAGGATTTCGTCTACGGATTCCACCTTGAAAAAATAGCGGGCCTCTCCTCCGACTTTGAAGGAGGTGTGCCTACTCATGGGTTCATTTTCTAAGATAACCATTTCTCAAATATAGTTATCGGTTATGAATTGCATGAAATTTGATCTTTTTGAATGTGATTTTGTTATACTTATAGACGTTTAAATTTTGATAATCTAAATGACCAACGAAGAACTGAAACAATTCAAGGCCTCCATTTCTATCACTGCCGTGGCCCAGAGCCTTGGGGTGAATGTGGTGCGGGGTAAATGCCGCTGTTTTTGTCCACAGCGCCATGTCCATGGAGATAGAACTCCTTCTGTTTCAGTTTCTGAGGAACGGGGGTATTTCCGCTGCTGGGTTTGCGATGATATTCGCGGCGATGTGATTTCGCTTGTGCAAATTGTACGGGATTGTTCTTTTACCGAGGCCCTGGCTTGGCTTATGGAACAGTATCCGTTCCTGGTGCCTGGCAATGCGCAAAAGCCTGTTTCCCGTTCCGATGGCCCCGGCTTGCGAACCATAATCAATGGACGTCAGGTAAGCGTGCCTGCGGCACCTCCTGCTGAACCGGATCTCAAGGAACTTGTTCCCGAAGAAGATCGCAAGCGTATCGTCCTTTCTTTTTTGAAACGTCTCAGTCCTGTAGACAATACTCCCGCTGCCCGTTGGTTGGCCAAGCGTCGAATCTATAAGCCGGTGTGGGACCGTATGCTCCTTCGAACCATTGTGGATTACGAAGCGGTAAACAACAGCCTGAAAGCGGATTTTGGTGTCGAGGTTTTGAAGTATGTGGGGCTGTTTAACGACAAGGGCAACCTGCGTTACTACAAGCATCCCCTGATTTTCCCCTATCTGGATAAGGAGCGCAGGGCATTCTATTTCCAGTCTCGCGCGATTGACAGTTCCGTGGTTCCCAAGGAAATGAACTTGAGGTCTACGGTTCCCTTCCCCTATAATTTTTCGGCGCTGGATGAAAAGCCCGGCTGGGTCTACCTTTGTGAAGGTTGTGTGGACACGCTGACTTTTTTGGGGCAGAAGATAAACGCTGTAGGTATTCCGGGAGTAAGATCCTTTAAGGTGGAATGGCTAAGCTACTTTAAGAACAAGAATGTGGTTCTCTGTCTTGATCATGACGAAGCTGGGAGAAGCGGTATGGAATATATCGGTAACCTGTTTACTCAGGCTGGTATTCGAAGTGTGATTCTTGGTGAAGGCATGGAGGGTTTGCCGACGGCCATGAAAGAGGGCGAGGACATTAATGACTGGTTTGGAGGAAAGAAGTGATGAAGAAGTTTTTTGGAAAGATTAGAGATTTTTTCAAGTGGCTATCGGGTACACTGGTCATCCGGATTTTGGCCTTCATTATCAAGTGGATTTATAGACTGATCAACTTTATCCTCCGACAGGCCCTGTTGATCTGCATTATTTATTCTACCGCGTTTACGGTGGCGGCTAGCTACTTGATTTATCGTGTCTTTATCTACGGCTATGACATTTATGAAAGTGTTGAGGAACTGAAGGTTACTCAACCCGAGAATTCCAAGTACATGGAAGCCTTGAGGGATTCCAATCCAAATGTTCAAATCAGACATACCTATGTACCGCTGGATTCTATAAGCACCCATCTGCGTAAGGCGGTTATTGCCAGCGAAGATGCCGGCTTTTATTTCCATCCCGGTTTTGACATTCGCGCCATTGCGGAAGCCCTGGATGCAAACCAGATGGCCGGGAAGACTAAGTTTGGCGGTTCTACCATTACACAGCAGCTGGCCAAGAACCTGTTCCTTAGCGGTGAGCGTTCTTTTGATCGTAAGTTCAAGGAATTGGCCTATGCCTTGTTGATGGAACATGAACTGGGTAAGGACCGAATCCTGGAACTTTACCTGAACTACGCCCAGTGGGGCAAGGATATCTTTGGTTGTCAGGAGGCTTGTCTTTCCTATTACAAGAAGAGCTGCTCCAAGATCAGTCTGGACCAGGCCATCAATCTGGCCGCCATGCTTGCGGCACCGGCAAAGCATCACCCCAATATGAGGGAGAGCCAGTTCATGGCTAAGCGCCGTGCTGTTATCTATCAGAATATGTTCCCCAAGAAGGATAGCGTTCTTGTGGATTCCCTGAGGCAGTTGATGGCTCCTCCTGCGCAGCCGTTGACTCCTGTGGCTCAACCACAGCCTGCAACCGAAAAGAAGGTTAAGGCGAAGGCTTTCAAAAATCATTAAAAGTGCTATATTTTCAACGTCTAAATTTTTTTTCTTAAAAGGACAATAAAATGGCTAAGAAAGATTCCAAGAAGAAGGTCGTCCTCGCTTATAGCGGTGGTCTCGATACCTCTATCATCATCCCCTGGCTCAAGGAAAACTATGACTGCGAAGTGATCGCTTTCGCTGCTGACCTCGGTCAGAACGATTTCCCGGATGCTAAGGCTCTGGAACAGAAGGCTCTCGCAACTGGCGCTTCCAAGTGCTACGTCCTGGACCTCAAGAAGGAATTCCTCGAAGACTACGTATGGCCCACCGTCCGTGCTGGTGCCAAGTACGAAAACACCTACCTCCTGGGTACTTCTTTCGCTCGCCCCCTCATCGCCAAGTATCAGGTGAAGATCGCTCAGAAGGAAGGCGCATACGCTGTTTCCCATGGTGCAACCGGTAAGGGTAACGACCAGGTCCGTTTCGAACTGACCTACGCCGCTCTCGATCCGACCCTCGAAATCATCGCTCCGTGGAAGGACTCCAAGTGGAACATCCACAGCCGTGAAGACGCTATTGACTACGCTGCCGCCCGCAAGATTCCTCTGAACGGCATCAGCAAGAAGAAGATCTACTCCGAAGACGGCAACCTGTGGCACCTCTCTCACGAAGGTGGCATCCTGGAAGAACCGGACAAGGAACACAAGTACGATATGCTCAAGCATACCGCTACCTACGAAAAGGCTCCCAACAAGCCGGCTCACGTGACCATCGGCTTCGACAAGGGTACTCCGGTTTCCGTCAACGGCAAGAAGATGGACGCAGTTGAACTCCTCGAAACTCTGAACAAGATCGGTGGCGAAAACGCTTGCGGTCTCCTGGACATCGTTGAAAACCGCCTCGTCGGCCTCAAGAGCCGCGGCGTTTACGAAACTCCGGGTGGCACCCTCCTGTACAAGGCACACGAATGCCTGCAGCAGCTGGTTCTCGACAAGGAAACCTTGTTCGAAGCTCAGAAGATGTCTATGACCTATGCAAACCTGGTTTACAATGGTCAGTGGTTCACTCCGCTCCGCCAGTGCATGGACGCCTTCTATGACGAAGTCAACAAGGTTGTTACCGGTGAAGTTACCCTCAAGCTTTACAAGGGCAACATCATTCCGGCTGGCATGAAGAGCCCCTACAGCCTGTACGACATGAACCTCGGTGGCTTCTCTGATGTCGAAATGTACGACCAGAAGGACGCTACTGGCTTCATCCGTTGCTTCGGCCTCCCGCTGAAGACTCGCGCTCTCCTCCTCAAGAACAAGACCAACGTCAAGTTCGGTAAGGAAGTGAAGCTCCCGAATAAGTAGTAGCAAAGGGAACCCCATGGTTCCCTCTAGACTCCTTCCTAGAATCTTTCTAGAAAAAATCCCTCGGTTCATAGCCGATGGATTTTTTGTTTTGGAGAGGAACTGAAAATTTTTATTTTTGGTCCTATGGAATTTTTTGACTATTACGAGAAGTTGTTTGGGAATCGCTGGCCGGCTTTGCTGGAGTCCTTGAAGGGCGAGGGCAGGGCTATGGAACTTAGGTTTGGCGATGGCCTTGAGCCGTACTACCTAGACGAGGCTTCTGTCTATGCGGCACGTGCGCTTAACGTGCGGCCTGGTGATGACGTGCTGGATATGTGTGCCGCTCCGGGTGGCAAGACTCTCGTGATTGCATCTATGCTGAAGGGGGAGGGTTCTTTACAAAGTAACGACCGTTCTCCGGATCGTAGACTTCGCTTGCAGCGCGTGGTGGAGCAGACTTTGCCCGAGGCCTGGCGTTCCATTATCAAAATTTCTGGTTATGATGGAATGAAGTTTGGCCTGCACAAGAAGGAGTCCTACGACAAGATTCTGCTGGATGCGCCTTGTTCTTCTGACAGGCATGTGCTGAACTCTCCGGAACATTTGAAAGTTTGGTCGGCGAAGCGTGTTAAGCGTTTGTCTGTAGAACAGGGGGCTCTGTTGGCTTCTGCGGTAGATGCCCTGCGACCGGGCGGAACGATTGTGTACGGCACTTGCGCCCTTTCTCCCATGGAAAACGATGACGTGGTCAAGAAGATCCTCAAGAAGCGTCCTTCTATGCAGCCTGCAGAAATTGAAGAGGTTTTGCCAGGCGCGGACCGTACGGAGTTCGGTGTGCATATTTTGCCCGACACATCAGACGGAAGAGGCCCGATTTACTGCGCTAAATTGGTCAAGTCTCTTTAAAGTTTGCTTTTTTTATCTAGAATATTCCCTTTTTCTTACAATTATGGGTTTTGGGCTTTTGCCAAAGGCCCTTTTTTATTTATTTTTCTTTACATGTTGAAACGTATTTTAACTTCTTTGGTTGTTTGGGCTGCGGCTACAATGGCCTTTGCCCAGGATGAAATGTCCACTCAGGATGTGTGGCAGGAATCCCCCAGTGTGGAGGCTTCCGATGCCATGGCTGGTTTGGAGGCGGTTGCCTCTCAGTCTCAAGGTCAAACGTCTACAGATGAAGCCGGTACGACCGCAGAAACTCCTGCCGAGTCTCCTGCGTCTGCCGAATCTGCCGCTCCTGCTCCTGCGGCTGTTCCCGCTGCGGTTGTTGCACCTGCCGCTCCGGTTGCTCCCGTAAAGAAGACTCGCGAAGTCCCGGTCCGCTACTGGGTCAATGGTGACTCTACAGAACTGGACGCCATCTTCGTGAAGATCGAAAAGGATACGGTCTACCTGAAGAAGCCCAACGAAAAACAGCAGAAGCGCATCGAAAAATTGGATGATGCCGCCGCCGTAGCCCTCCAGGAAAGCAATGGCCAGGAGGTGGAAGAAATCGAAGAAGATGAAGAAGTCGTCATTCCCAAGAAGGAAAACGAAATCATCATGACCGACGCGGTGAAGGACTCCATGTCTGCCCAGGCCGAAGAGAAACCTGCAGAAGAGGTTCCCGCCGACGATGGTGTAGGTGACGACCTTGAAACCGCACTTGCCAAGGAAGATCAGCGCCAGAAAATGGAAGAAATCGCCAAGGTGGAAGAAGAAATCCGCCAGCGCGAAATCCAGGACAGTATCGAAGCCGAAGCCAAGAATCCCTTTATCAAGATTTACCGCTATGAACTGAAGCGCCTCTACAACCTGGAAGATGAGGTCATGATCGACCTGTCCCTTTCTGATTACGTGGTGCCCGAAATTGTTATCGAAGAAGAAAAGATTGAACTTTATCCTCCCGGAAAGGCCAACCTCCTTGTGGTGTCTGAACCGGAAGCCTGCTCCCTGTTCGTAAATGGAATCCCCCTGAAGCAGGTGGCTCCCGATACCATCAAGAATATCAAGCCGGGCAAGTACACCATCTCTGTCATGAAGGTCCTGAAGGACGTGGAATGGTGGGGCTCTACCGTGGTGCGCATCAATGCGGATAGCCTGAACAAGGTGAGCATTCCTGTGCTTCGCCCCACGACCCGCCTGACCTTGAACACGGATCCGGAAGCGGTGGAAGTGTACATCAACGAACAGCCCACCGAGTACGTGATGCCTCATTACGTGACCGACGTGGTGGTCAACGAGATTAAGCCCCAACCCTCCGCAACGGTTTACCTGAGAAAGGTGGGCTACCGCGATACTTCCGTGACCATCGAAGTGAAGGCCTTTATGCCTAACTTGGTCAACGTGGAAATGACTCCGGTGCTGGATGTGGAATTCATCGAAAGCCAGAAGAACTACGACAAGGCTCGCAGCAACCATCGCATTGGCCGTGGCCTTCTGTGGGGCTCCATCGCTCCCATTATTGCCGGTGGTGTTTTGTGGTACCTGGCCGAACGTGACTGGAGCGACGCTGCTGCCAAGAAGAAGGCTTACACCAAGCTCTCTGCATTTGATAGTGACGATACCCGCCAGATGGTCAAGGACAACCATAGTCTGAATCGTTCTGGTGACGTCAAGGGCGGTATTGCTGCCGGTCTTGGTGCTATCGGTATTGGTTTGTTGACTGCCGGTATTATTCTCGCGTTCTAGGTTCGTGTGAAGACTCTAAAGTTGATTTTCTTTTTGTGCATGGCCTGGGTTGTCCCAGGCTTTTGCCATCCCCACGTTTTTGTGGATGCGACAGTCAAGGTTCTTTTTGACAAGGATGGATTTACCTCGGTCAGGAACCGCTGGGTGTACGATGAACTTTATAGTACCGCCATGACGTCGTCTGGCGATGTTGATGGCGATGGTGTAATTTCTCCCAAGGAAAATGAGTGGTTCAAGAGTATTATCCTGGATCCTATTGAAGGGAATAACTACTACAACTACGTTCAGCGCGGTTCTGATTTCTTGAAGGCTAAGCAGGTCAAGAACTTCAAGGCTTCTTTGCAGAATCGCCGACTGGTCCTTGACTTTGACGTGTATTTTGGTTGCCCTGCCACCAATGATTACTCCATGCTTGTAGTTGTTGTTGCCGACGTTACCAATTACATCTTGATGACCACAGATATGGAAAGTGCCGACGTTGAGGCTCCTGATTCCATAGACGTGGAGTTTTTTAACGACGGCGTTAGCGACTTGACCTTGTTCAAGGCTTTTCATTCGGGTATAGAAGGCTTATACCTGAGATATAAGAAAAAGTAGCGAAAGACTGTTGCGGGGTGAATGTGCAGAATCTCCTGAAAGTTTTAATGGTGCTAGTGCTCTCCTTGGCTATTGGGGCGTCCGCCGCTGTCAAGAAGAAACGCTTTGATGTTAGTGAAGATGGTTCTTCTAAACCTGTTGCGACGCAGGTAGAAACTTCAACAGTCCCTGACAGTGCGGTCAATACAACTTCAGAGGAACCTCTGAAATCTGCGCCCACTCAGGGGGCCTCTTTTCATGCCGCTTTGGCTCAGGTGCAGAAGGATCTGCGCGAAAAAGTAACGGCGAAAATTGTGACCATGAAATCTGGGGACTGGTCTTGTATCTGGAAGTTCCTTCTGCTGTGCTTTGTCTATGGCATGCTCCATGCCTTGGGCCCGGGCCATGGCAAGTCTATTGTCATCGGATTCTTCTTGGCTCGTCGCGGACGTTGGCGTCAGGGAGTTGCTCTGGGTGCGGGTATTACTTTTACTCATACGCTGAGCGCTGTTGTACTACTCTTTATTTTGTGTGCAATTTTCAAGGCCACGGTATTCCCTGTTTTCGAAAATGGTCGCGGTGGTATCGAAATGGCTAGCTATGCATTGCTCATGATTACGGGCTTGCTGCTTGCTGTGCTTGGCGTTGTGGATTTTGTCAAGGGACGTCGCCGTAAATGTGAAGGCCAGGAAAATGTGTTGCCGCCTGTCGCCCGCTGGAAAGAAATTATCGGCATTGCTGCAGTAACGGGAATTGTGCCTTGCCCGGCTGTGGCCCTGATTGTTCTATTCTGCCTGCTGAATTCCATGGTGGGGCTTGCCTTGCTTGGTGCGGTTCTCGTTTGCATCGGCATGACTTGTACCAATGTTCTTTTTGGTATTGGGGCAGTAGCCTTTAGAAAGGGAATCGACAAAACTTCAAGGGCATCTCGCTTTGCCTCTAGCATTTACTGCTTTACTTCGATGGTAGGCGGGGCGGTAATTTTTGTTTCGGGCTTGTTGCTTTTTTCCAATTTCTTTGCTGGTAGGGTTTAGGGGTTTGACCTGATTTTCGCAAATTTTTAACTTTGCGATAATATGAGATTTTGTTTTTTGTTATGCTTGGCTCTTTTTGTAGCCATTGCTTCCGCCGAAGAAAAGAAAGGTGGAATCCTAGAAGGCTTGTATCCTGTAGAAAAAGGTGAAGCCATTGCCGCAGGAAATTTTTATGGCGGTACATCCCTTTCATTGATCCAGGCCAATACCGATGATGATGTGCTGAACATTATGATCGGCGATGTATACGAGGCTTATGGCTACACTTTTACGGTTGAAGCGTTCGGTGGCTACTTCGTCAAGGACGCTATGGCCATCGGTATGCGTGCCGGTTATTCCAGAACCTGGTTTGACATTGACTTCGCCCTGCTAGAAGATGTTTTGGATCTGTCTGAACGTCGAAAGTATGTGAGCAACGGATTCTTTATCCAGCCGCTATTGAAAAACTACCTGAAGATTCTTGATTCCAGAAACGTCTACTTCTTCAATGAAACCTCCATTTCGGTTGAATATTCCTACGGCATATCCCAGACCGATGATGGGGAAGACATGAAGAAATCCCGCAACCGTTCCTGGTCTATTGCGGCAGGTATCAATCCCGGTATTTGCATCATGGTGCTGAACCGATTCGCCTTTGAAACTTCTGTGGGCTTGCTGGGCCTGAATTCCAGCGTTATTGAAGTTGAAGAAAATGGCGAAACTAAAAGTCAGCTTGTGTACAATGTAGTGAACTTTACCATTAACCTATTGGCCCTGGACTTCTCTCTGGTCATGTTCTTCTAGGAGATTGCAATGAACTGGATGAATAAGACTGCTTTTTTGTTCGCGGCTGTGGCCTTGTGCCTGTGGGGCTGTGGCGAATCGGGAACTTCCGCCGAAGTTGAAAAGGTTGATGAAGGCCCTCTCTTTTCAAACTGCAAGGATGCAAGCCTGAATGTCAAGAAACATGAAATTGATGTTCCCTGCCAAAAGGATTCCCTGAAGGTTTCGTCTCTGTCTTCTTTGGGTGGCGCTAAATACTACCTGGCTTTGGACCAGGACCTGGTGGATCCTGAAATAGATTGGGATAGTCCGCTGAAGTCAGGCGCATACTTGATAACAAGAGAAGGTGAATTCGCAAATATTGTAGTCCTTGATGAAAAGAACCGCGTTGTTGACGTCTGGAAGGTCAAATCTCCCGAGGTAAAATCCAGCAGTTCTAAAAAGGTTAGCAGTTCCAGTAGCGTAAAATCCAGTAGTTCTGCCAAGAGCGAGTCTTCCAGTTCCGTAAAGGATGCAGAATCCAGTTCTAGCGAAGAAGTTTCTAGTAGCTCTGAAGAAATTTCTTCCAGCTCCGAAGAAATTCTGTCTAGTAGTGCCGAAGAACCGCAGCTCCCGGGTTCCGATTTTACCAAGTACGACGCTTCTTTCTGGGGAACTACCAGCGATGTCATGGCTGAAGCAACTTCCGCCGGCGATATCAAGTTCCAGTCTTCGGCTAATCTTGAATTTGCCAGTGGTCGTGCAACCTTGACCACCCGCGAGATTGTCGGTTCATTTCTAAGCATTCCCGGCTCCTGGAAAATTGCAGGCGGGTTCTACTTTGCTGGCTCCTTTAAGGCCAATGATATCGTCCAGCTTTACCAGTGGAATTACACTTCGGGAACACCGGATGCCGGTTATGAATCGGATATTTCTCAGGGGATGACATTTGGTCGCCCGTTTACGGCACGCCCGGTTTCCTTTGAGGTGAAATATTCCTACGAACATGTTTCCAATACAAGTACGGAATATCCTCAGAAGTCCTTGATGTATGTGATGCTGGTTAGCGCCGACAAGAAGGTTGTGGCCTGCGGTATGCATTCCGATTCCGAATCCGTAAGCGATAAAACCGTCGTTGTCGAATTGTCCTATGGCGCTGATCCCGATGGATTGTTGCAGGGTGGTTTTGCCATGGCTGAAGGTTTGACTTTGGGCGAGGGAACCGAAGAAGTTGCTTCTATCCATGTGATGTTTGCTTCTTCTGCCTATGCCCATGTGGTGGCTGGCGGTGCTGCTGGAACTGGCAAAAAACAGCGTGGCGGAAAAGAAGCTAAGCTGATCCTCGATAACTTTAAGCTGAATTACTAAGAGGTGGTATCATGAAAGGTCTGATTTCACTCCTTGCGTTCTTAACCGTTTTTATGTCTTTTGTAGCCTGCACTGCCGACTACGATACCTTTGGAACATCGGGCTACAAGACTCTTAACGAACTGACCTTTGAAGGTCAAGATGGTTCCGTGTCGGTCTATGCCGACGAACATAAGATCAAGGTGAAACTTGTCGCTCCCGAAGAAGGTGAATCCTGGGACTCCGTGGCGGTGGATGTTCTGGATATCAGTTCCATGGCGACATTGCACTTGGTCAATAGCAAGTTCAAGGAATTTCCGTCGGATTCCGCCGGATTGGATTCTCTGGCTCACGAAGTTTCTTATTCCAGCGAACGTCTGCGCTCTGGCGACAAAATCCGCATTCCCTCTAGCCTTGCGGTTTATGTGGCTGTGGTGGCCGAAAATGGGGACGCCTCCATTTGGCAGATTAGCTTTACCATTCCTGGCGTAGAAGCCGTTACTGATGACAAGGGCAAATCTTCTTCTAGTTCGGCCAAGTCTTCCAGCAGTGCCAAGTCTGATGATAAGTCTGACGACAAGCAGGATGAAGTGAAGTCCAGCAGTTCCAAGGCTCAGGATTCTGGCGAAAATCTCGGCTCCGCCGAAGAATTCCCTGAATCGAAACCGGATGCACCGCGAATTCTGTCTATGAAGATTGGCGGGAACGAGGCGATCATTGATAGCTCCGTCAGCGACGGCAAGGTCTCCTTCAGAATCCACTATGATGATTTGGACTACGCCTCGGGATTGTCTAGCGTTAAAATTAGCGATATTACCTTGTCTGAAGGAGCCGAAATTTCTGGAGTAGAAAATGACGGCGAATACAACCTGGCCCAGGGGGTGATTGCTACAGTCTCCAACGGCAAGACCGAACAGGAATACCGAATTGTTGCTGGCTATCAGTTCCCCAATAGTTCTTTTGATTCCTGGAACAAGTATGTTGCATCTGACTGGTCTAATGGAAACACCTCCGGCTTCAACATGACTTCTCCTTTGGATGTGGCTGGTGGAAAGGCTGCCAAGATGGAGTCCATGGATGCGAAGATTCTCATTGGACAGTTTGCCAGCGGAAATATCTTTACAGGCTACTTTAATCCTAAGGGCGTTGGCGCAACGAGCATGTTGAGCAAATATCCCGACGGAAATGAACTGATTGATTTCGGTAGGCCTTTTGAAGGTCGTCCGCAGTATGTAGAAGTAGACTTTACCTATGAAGGCAAGGGCGACAGCTGCGACATTTACTTCTTCCTGGAAAATCGTACTGCCACTGCAAATGAGGGAAAGAATCAGTACCGCACCTCTAGCGATGTAAATACGTTGGTGGCTTCTGCCTGGTACCGTTCTGCCTCAGATGACAATTCTGGCCGCCCCAATCCCGATGTGGTTTCCATCGTCGAAAAGGAAAACGGTTTTAAGACCTTGCGCTTGAAGTTTAAGTATGGCGAACCTTATGAAGATTCTCCTATCCATAATTCCAACACTTTTAAGGATGACCTGGAAAATTCCAGCGGCATTGATAACCATCTGAATGGCTATGACGGCGATATGGCTGTGACCCACCTCAGGGCGGTCATGGCATCTAGCGCTAACGGCAATTATTACAAGGGAAAGGTGGGAGCTACACTTGTTGTAGACGAGATACGTTTCTATTATTACTAACGTTTTTAAGAGGACGAAATGAAAAAGACTTTCTTGGCTTTGGTTATGTTGGGTGCTCTTGTTTCTGCAAGCTTTGCCCAGGTAGTGGACGATCCCTCCAAGTATACTTCCGGTGCTCCCGCTCCTGCGACTCCTAATGTGACGATCAATCATGTTGCTAGCAGTGAACCCATTTTTGCCATTTCTGTGCATCCGGTGTCCCTGATTTTTTACCCCCTCTTCAAGGATTATCTGCCACTGATGCTAACCTTGGAAGGTAACATCAATTCCAATGCATCCATTATTACTCGCCCTTACTTCAAAACCAAGAGCTGGGATGGCGAAGACGAAAATCGCAGGAAGATTGATTTTGATGTGAATGTCTTTGGTATTTCTGAAGGTTTCCGCTATTACTTCAACCGCGGCCATCTGGGAATGTACACGGCTATTCATGCCATTTATGAATACGCAAAGGTGGAACGCGACTACGAAGACAAGAGGAGCAAGGACGTTAAGGAAACCGGAAATAGCCTGGGTCTTGCCATGTATGTGGGTAATAAGACCATTTGGGGCCATTTTACCTCTTCCTTTGATATCGGTGCCACCTATACCAACACTTATTTGAGCAAAAAGTACCGCGATGACCTGGAAGAAGTATCTTCTGTGGGCGTAGATTTTGATGTAAATTACACAATTGGGTTTACTTTCTAGTTATATATCCTCAAATTAGGCTGATTTTATTATCTTTACAGATGTAAATTGGAGATTGTCATGGCTGCTTTAGCTCTTACTGCAGAAAATTTTGATGAAGTGATCAGTTCTGGTCAGTTGGTGTTCGTTGATTTTTGGGCTACCTGGTGCCGCCCCTGCATGATGATGGGCCCTATTGTTGATGAACTGGCTGCCGAATATGACGGCAAGGCTATCATCGCAAAGATTAACGTAGATGATGCCGGCGTGAACGACATTTGCGCTCGTTTTGGCATTACTAACATCCCCAACATGAAGCTGTTCAAGAACGGCGTCGAAGTGGGCAACGTTGTTGGCGCAGTGCCTAAGAACACCGTCAAGGCTGTTATCGACCGTAACCTCTAATAGCGATTCTTACACAGATTTTCAAAAAATCCGCCTTTTTGAAGGGTGGATTTTTTTTATCGAAAGCGCTGGATGCAATCGCGCCGGAGTTGCCTGACTTTAGCTCGCAACTGGCTGCTCACCGCTCACTGCCCATGCCTCATTCCTCGTACCTTTTTCTACATTTGCGTCATGCTCACAAAACGTTTGATTGTCTGTTTGGATGTCCGTGACCGTAAGGTGACGAAGGGTGTTAAGTTCAAGGGTAATATCGATATCGGTGATCCGGTGGAGATGGGTGCCCGCTATAGTGACGAAGGCGTCGATGAACTGGTGTTCTACGATATTACCGCCAGCGCCGAAAACCGCCCCTGCGACATGGAAATGATCCGTCAGATTGCAAAGCGCGTATTTATCCCCTTTGCTGTAGGTGGCGGTATCCGCAATCTGGAAGACATGCATCAGGCATTGCTGGCCGGTGCCGAAAAGGTGAGTGTTAACAGCTTGGCTGTCCTCCATTCCGAAATCATTGCAGAAGGTGCAAAGGCCTTTGGCCGCCAGTGCATCGTGCTGGGTATGGATGCGAAGTTTGTGGGTGTTTCTGAAAAGTTCCCCAGCGGTTATGAAGTGTACATTCGTGGCGGCCGTCAGCCTATGGGTCTCGATGCCGTAGAATGGGCCAAGAAGGCTGAAGAGCTGGGCGTTGGCGAAATTTGCCTGAATGCAATTGATACCGACGGTGTCAAGCAGGGCTACGAACTGAACATTACCGACCAGGTGGCCAAGGCTGTCCAGGTTCCCGTGATTGCCAGCGGTGGTGCCGGTACTCCCGACCATATTGTGGACCTGTTCAATAAGACCAGCGCCGATGCCGCCTTGGTGGCTTCCATGGTTCATTTTGGCGACTACACTGTGCCGGGCATCAAGGATGCCATGCGCAAGGGTGGCGTTCCCGTTCGCAACAAGTAATTTTTGACGCGGCACCTCTAGGGGTTGTCGCGTTTTTTTGAGGTTTTATGAATCCGTCTGTAGCTGTTAAGATTTTTGAGGCTGGCCGAAGCGCCGGTGCAGACTTTGTAGAAATTTTTGAAGAAGAAACTCGAAGCTCTAGCCTGGGACTTAAGGACAGTAAGATTGAAACGGCTACGGCAGGTACAGATTACGGTATCGGCATCCGTTTGCTGTATGGTACCGAAGTCCTCTATGGTTTTACCAGCGACGATTCCGAAGAAGCCTTGGTGAACTTGGTAAAGACCTTGGCTTTTGGTCGCATTGCCGCCATGAATGGTGGTGAAGGTTCTGCTGCAAAGCCTTTTGAATTTGCTCCTGCAAAGCGCGTCTGCGATTACAACGCCGCCGCCTTCCAGGATCCTCGAGTTTTGGGCCAGGCTGTCAAACAGGATTTTCTGTTCCGTGCCGACAAGACTGCCCGCGGCATTTCCGACAAGATTGTTCAGGTGACCGTTGGCGTAACTGATGACTGCACCCACATTAATTTGTTGAACAGCGAAGGTCTGAATGTGGAAATGGACCGCAGCCACTTGCGCCTAAGTGTAAGCGTCACTGCAGCAGATGGATCTGAACGCTTGACATCTGCAGAACGTCCGGGCGCCATTGGTGGTTATGAACTGCTGGCCAATTACTCTCCCGAAGAAATGGCCAACTCCGCTGGCGAACGAGTGCTTCGCATGTTGACTGCCGGCTACATTCCCGGCGGCCAGATGCCTGTAGTCATGGGCAACGGCTTTGGCGGTGTAATCTTCCACGAAGCTTGCGGCCATCCGCTGGAAACGGAATCGGTACGACGCAACGCCAGCCCCTTCTGCGGAAAGTTGGGAACGGCTATTGGTCAGCCCTGCCTTACCGCCATTGACGACGGCACCTTGGATGGTGTCTGGGGTAGCCTGAAAATTGACGACGAAGGCACTCCCGCACAGCGCACCACCCTCATCGAAAACGGTATTCTCAAAACCTACATGTCTGACCGTGTGGGTGCTAAGGAAGTGGGCATCGGACTTACCGGAAGTGCTCGCCGCGAAAGCTACAAGTACGCTCCCGTTAGCCGTATGCGCAATACCTTTATCGCCCCGGGCAAGGATTCCCTGGACGATATGATTTCCAGCGTGGATTATGGTCTGTATGCCGCCCGTATGGCTGGCGGTTCCGTAAACCCGGCCACCGGTGAATTCAACTTCGCTGTTGACGAAGGCTACATCATTCGCGATGGCAAGATTTGCGAACCGGTCCGTGGCGCGGCCCTTATTGGCAAGGGGCACGAAATTATGCCTAAGATCAGCATGGTGGGTTCTGACTTGGAATTGGCTGCCGGTGTCTGCGGCGCAAGTTCCGGCCATATCCCCGTAACCGTCGGTCAACCGTCCATCAAGGTGGACCAGATCCTGGTTGGCGGAAGGTGATTTTATCTTCTGTTAGAAAATAAAAGAGGCGCCCCGAAAGGAGCGCCTTTGCTTTAAACCTTGTGACTTAGAAACGGAAGTTTAAGCCTAGGCCATAAGTTTTAGGACGGTTGGGACCATAAAGGTGGTCGCCGATGCCAACTCCGTAGGAGGCGTCTAGGTTCAGCCATTCGGTGATGTCAAACTTGGAACCCACGGTAATCCAGGTTCCGACTGGGGTGTTTTTGCCAAGAAAGGAATCAAAACCGCTATCGTCATAGATTCCGATGATAAAGGAAACTGTAGAACGGATATAGGGCGTGTAGTGGGGTACAACGGTAAAATCCAGTTCTGCTGAAATGTTAGCGGCTAATTCCGAATAGTTCTTCTCACCTTCTGTTTCATACTGGACGCCAAGTTCCGACCCGAAGTTGACCGTGGGGGTTAAGATTGAGGAGAATTGAAAGCCTCCTTTCAGCGTCCATTCGTCTTCAACGTTGTAAGAATCATCGCCAACGGGGATAGCTACGTCGAAGAAAGCGTTCATTTTAGGGATGAACTGGTATCGAATCGAAGCTTCGATGTTTCCTAAACCATTGACATCGTCCATTTCGGTTCCATGCAGTTCTGTGTAGAAGCGGAACGGAACCATTACCCCTAATTCCAAGTTTTGAATGACGGAAAATCGTGCGCCAGCGAACATGGTGAGGCAGCTGGCGTAATTTGTTTCGTTGTAAGCGAGACCTGTATGAGCTTCGCCTTGATTTTTGGGGAGCACCGGGAACAGATCCCAGGAGGCGAAGGTTGCCGAGGCTGCGAAAATTCCGGTGAGTGCGATTTTTTTGAGCATATTTGTTCTCCTTGTTGTAAAAAATTACGGGCGGTAATATACAAAAAGGGGGGGGGGCGCAGACCAATAAACTCAAATTTTTTTTAGACCCCCAAAAAACAAGCGGCGCCCCCCCAAAGGAGCGCCGTTGTTGGTGTATGGGATGTTTGGTTTTGTATCCTTAAGATAGATTTGTTTGGTCCAAGTGGGAATAGTCCAAGGTGATTTGCCGTTGTTGGGTTTTACAACACTTTACAATGGGAGCGCTCCTTTTGGGAGGGTGTTGGAGGGTGTATGTCGCAAATTTGGACGTTCTGGCGGTTCTTTTTGAGATGAAAAATGTTCTTTTTTAAACGAAATAGGGGCTTTTTTTATGAAAAAAAAGCCTTTTTTTACCGTTTGCGGTGTTTTTTTGCGGTAAATCCATAAAAAGACGGTCTTGGCATGACAATTGCATAAAGTGGGGCGTTAATAAAGAAAAGCGCCCTTGTGGCGGAGGCAAATATGTCTGATTTTAATAATGATGCAGAAAAGGTTTTGGCCAAGGCCCAGAGTTTGATGGACCGTAATTCCCATTCTTACCTGGGATGTGCCCATTTGGCCGTGGGTCTGGTAGAAGGCCCTGATGCGACCCTGAAAAAGCTGTATAAGTCCAAGAACGCGAAGACCCAGGATTTGCGTGGTCGTCTGGAGCCTTTCGTGCAGAAGGTGCCCCGTGTGGAAGGGGCGAATCCGGATGTGGGCCCGGATAGCGACTTGAATCGTGTTTTGCGTGCTGCCGTGCAGTCGGCCCGTCAGGTGAACCGTATGGTGACTCCTGGCGATATGCTGGTGGCCTTGATGAAGTTTGCGGGGGACCGCGGCATTGCCAAGGTTTTTGAAGACGCCTTGGGTTCCGTGGAAGTGGTGGAAACTTGGCTCTCCGATCCCTTTGCCGGGGCAGCCAATGCCGAGGAACAGTCCCCGCTGAAGTTGTATGGTCGTGAGCTGGTTGAAATGGCTGCCGATGGTCGCCTTTCGCCGGTGATTGGCCGTGAAGAGGAAATCCGTCGTGTAATCTTGATCCTTAGCCGAAAGACGAAAAACAACCCCTGCCTCGTTGGTGAACCTGGCGTGGGTAAGACCGCTATCGTCGAAGGGCTCGCCGAGCGAATTTATCGCGGCGATGTGCCTGACGCATTGAAGGGCAAGAAACTTTTCGCCCTGGATTTGTCCGCCCTGATGGCTGGCGCAAAGTACCGCGGCGATTTCGAGGAACGTCTGAAATCTGTTCTGGACGCCCTTGAAGAAGACGGAAATACTCTTCTGTTCATTGACGAAATCCATACCATTGTGGGTGCCGGCAAGACCGAGGGCTCCATGGATTTGGGTAACATGCTGAAGCCCAAGCTGGCTCGTGGTGAACTGCACTGCATTGGCGCTACCACCACCCAGGAATACCGTAAGTACATCGAGAAGGATTCCGCTTTGGAACGTCGTTTCCAGCCGGTGCAAGTTGATGAACCTACGGAAGAAGAGGCAATCTCTATCCTCCGTGGAATTAAGGATGGTTTCGATGCTCACCACGGCGTGCGTCTGCATGATAATGCCTTGGTGGCTGCAGTGAAACTTTCTAACCGTTACATCAGTGACCGATTCTTGCCGGATAAGGCTATCGACCTGATTGACGAAGCCGCAAGTTTGGTGAAAACTCAGATGGATACGGTGCCGGAAGCTCTGGATACTTTGCAGCGTAAGGAACTGCAGATGAAGATCGAGGAGCAGGCTCTGGCGAAGGAAACGGATGACAATTCCGTAAAGCGCTTGAAGGAACTGCGTGAAGATTTGGCTGTGACTGCTGCTGCCGTGAAGGCTATGCAGGAACGCTGGCAGGATCGTCGTGCCGCCTTCGCTGAAATTCGTGACTTGAAGAAATCTCTGGCAGATGCCCGTACCGAAATGGAACAGGCCGAAGCCCGCTACGACTTGAACCGTGCTGCAGAACTGAAGTACAATAAGATCGTGAACCTGGAAAAGGAAATCGCGGAAAAGTCTGCTGCCATCGCAAAGTCTACCACAGGCGATGACCTGAGCGAAGAGGTGACGGAAGATACCATCTCTATGGTGGTGAGCCGCTGGACTGGCGTTCCCGTAACCAAGCTTTGCGAAGGTGAAAAGTCCAAGTTGTTGCATTTGGATGAACGCCTGCACGCTCGCGTGATTGGCCAGGATGATGCTGTGGAAGCGGTGTCTGAAGCTATCTTGAGAAACCGTAGCGGATTGAGCCGCGAGAACGCTCCTATTGGCAGCTTCCTGTTCCTGGGCCCCACAGGCGTCGGCAAGACGGAACTGGCCAAGGCTTTGGCTGTGGAACTTTTCGATGATGAAAACGCTCTGGTCCGAATCGACATGAGCGAATACATGGAAAAGCATACGGTAAGCCGTTTGATCGGTGCGCCTCCGGGATATGTGGGCTACGAAGAAGGCGGCCAGCTGACGGAAGCCGTTCGTACCAAGCCTTATTGCGTCATCTTGCTGGACGAAATCGAGAAGGCTCATCCCGATGTGTTCAACACCTTGCTGCAGGTTCTTGATGACGGTCGTTTGACTGATGGTAAGGGCCGCACGGTGAACTTCAAGAACACCCTGATCTTGATGACGTCTAACCTGGGTGCTGAAAAGTTCCGCGAACGCTTGGCCTCTGGCAATACGGCGCCGGTGACGGTTGCCGACATTGAAGCCGACCTTCATGCTTTCTTCCGTCCGGAATTCCTGAACCGTCTGGATGAAACCCTGGTGTTCCAGAGTCTTACCAAGCCTCAGATCCGCGACATTGTAAAGCTGAAGTTCGCTGGCCTTGCAAAGCGTGCCGCCCGCCAGGGCCTGGAACTGACTCTGTCCGATGCAGCCTTGGATGCCATTGCGGATGGCGCTTACCAGCCGGAATTCGGTGCACGTCCTATTCAGCGTTTCATTGAACGCAATGTAGAACGCCCTCTGAGTCACGCAATCCTTGCTGGCACCGTAAGCGCAACAAAGCCGGTGGTCATCGACTACGAAAACGGCGTGTTTACTGTGAAGTAAAGCGTCGCGGAACGCCGCAAAAAATTCCTCCTAACCCCAAAGCGCTGGACGAAAGTCTGGTACAAGAACAGCCCCGGATTTCTCCGAGGCTGTTTTTTATACAAATTGCGTTGTGTTGTTGCAGGCTAGATTAGAATTTTGCAAACCAGGAATTTTTCTTGGAATGCCTTGACTCCTTAGCTGCTCTTTTATACAGAAGGGGAATGTTTGAACTTGGCTGTTGAGCAATACTACGAATGCATTCACGGAATTCATCGATGTTCGTAAGGTGGTTTTCGTGAATGAGTTGGTTGTAAACAATGCTGTCTGGTTCGTATTCAATGCCGCATTCGTGGAACCCGCTCATGTCGTAGATGTCGCGACTATTGCAGGTTTCCCTGGTAATCTGTTCTTTTAAATCTTTTAGGTAGCAAGTGGAGGAAAGCGTGGTTACGGTTGCTTCTACCAGCCTTGATTCCATTGATTCTTCTGCAGAGGTGAGGCTAAAGGTGTAGACTTGGCCGTTAATGGTGAAGTTCGCTTGCTTGTTGCTTACTTTTTGATACGTAATGTTGTTTTCTTGCAGGAAAACGTCGAACTCCGGGCCTCCCTGATCCTGATCGTCAAAATCGCTGGCGTAGATTTCGTGGAAACCGGAACCATTGTAGAGAGCCTGTACAATGTAGTAGGCTAGATCCGTTTTTGTGAAATCAGCATTTTCTCTTAAACTAAAGTTGACAGTGGCTGTTGATTGGGTGAAAGTGATTGTTTCTGTGGCGTAAGGTGAGAGGCTGCACTCTTGCACTCCGTCGTCATCGTCATCATCGCAAAGAAGCGCTTCCCAAGTACCATATAGGCGACCATTGTTTTTGCCAATAAGAAAGTTTTTGCGATCGTAAACTTCGTCATCATAGGTCTTAAAGGTGTGGAGGATCAAAGTATCTCCCTTGATTTCGTACGTATTGGTATCTGCATGAACTTTTAAGCCTCCGTTGAGCCATTGTGGTTCCCCATCTACAAGGGCGCAGTCGCCGACTTCTCGTGACATGGAAACAATAAGTGTTCTGGATGCTTCGTCGACGGAAAGCTGATAAACATATCCGCCAGTAGGTGAAAACGGATTGTTTGAGGCTGCAGTCCCGGAACTGTCGTCGCCACATGCGATTAAGGATAAAGCAGTTAATGCAACTGTAAAAATTGCAGTTGTAATTTTTGTGAACTTCATTTGTTGTCTCCTTCTAACCTGTTTTGCCGTAATCTACGGCTTTGATATTACTTCTTGAAATACCCTGCAACTTCGTTGTGGATGAGTCCATTGGATGCGAAGCTGGTGTAGCCTTCGTAAATGGGGGCGACGGGCTTGCCGTTGGCATCGAACAGTTCGGTTCTGCCGTCCAGCATGCTGAACTTGCCACCTGCCTCAGAGAAAAGCAGAGGATACGGGGCGATGTCCCAGAGGGAAACGATGGGGTCGATCATCAGTTCGGCGCGGCCTGCGGCTACCAGGTAGTAACCGTAGCAGTCGCCCCAACCGCGGTGGAGACGGGCTGCGCGACGGACGTTTGCGTACTGTTCGCCATAGCCTGCAGTTTCCATGGTGTTGACGGTGCCGGAAAGAACCAGGGCGTCGGAAAGTTTTTCCACCTTGGAACACTTGGAGACGCGGCAGTCCTGTGCGCTGCTACCGAGGAATGCGCCGCCATCCTTCACGGCCCAAACAGCGGTGTTCATGGCCGGGATGCGGATAAGGCTGGCGATTGCTTCGCCGCGACGGTATAGTGCAATCAAGGTACCGAACAGAGGCACGCCGTGGATGAATGCCTTGGTGCCGTCGATGGGATCGATGACCCACTGGTATTCTGCATCGGGACTTTCGATTCCAAATTCTTCACCAATGACGCCGAAGCCCGGAGTTTCCTTTGCCCAGAATTCGCGGCAAAGTTCTTCGGTGCTCTTGTCGGCGATGGTCACAGGAGTCTTGTCTGCTTTCCATTCCACGCCAACATCGTTCTGGAAATACTTTAGGATGTTACCCTGAGCCAGTTCGGCAGCCTTCAGGGCAATGTTTAACAAATCAAGATTTTCTTTTGTTGCGCTCATTGTAACCTCTCTGGATCCTTCACTTCGTTCAGGATGACATATAGGGTCGTTCAGGATGACACCTCAAAGCGACGAAGTCGCGCCCTCATACCTCAAAGCAGCGCCGCTGCGCCCTCATACCTGTTTTGTCCACTTCTTAACAAGATCCATCAAGAACTGGTTTTCTTCAGGCTTGCCCAAGGTAATGCGGACGTGTTCCGGCAAACCGAAGCTGGTGAGGCCGCGGATAATCATGCCGTTTTCTTCCAGGAACTGCACCATTTCTTTTGCCTTAGGGCCGATGTGGACGCAGATGAAGTTGCCTTGGGTGGGCAGCACCTTGAAACCGAGACCTTCGAAGAAGGGCTTCAGGACCTTGATGCCGTCGGCGTTCAGCTGGCGGGTACGTTCCACGTGTTCCTTGTCGCCGAGGGCGGCAATGGCTGCAGCCTGGGCGGCCAGGTTAATGTCGAAAGGCGGCTTGATCTTCCACATGGCCTTGATGACCTGTTCGCTGGAGATGGCGTAACCCAGACGGATGCCTGCCAGACCGTAGATCTTGCTGAAGGTGCGGTTGATAAGCAGGTTGGGGTACTTCGCGATCATTTCGAACATGCGAGGGTAATCTTCAGCGGTGGCGAATTCAGCGTAGGCTTCGTCAAGGAACACCATGACGTTGGAAGGAACCTTATCCAGGAATTCCTTCAGTTCAGCGCCTGTGTAGTAAACGCCGGTGGGGTTATTGGGGCTGCAGATAAAGGCCACGCGGGTCTTTTCATTAATGGCAGCGGCCAACTTATTCAAGTCGGTCTTTTCTTCGCCTTCACCAACGCCAATGAAATCAGCACCGTTGGAGAGGGTGGTAAACTTGTAGACGCTGAAGGTGGGAGTGATGCCCACGCAGTTGTCGCCCTGACGGATAAATGCCTTGCCCACCATGTCGATGATTTCGTCGGAACCGTTACCCAGCACCAACTGGCTGGTCTTGACACCGTAAAATTCGGCAAGGGCGTTAATCAGGGTGGGAGCGTCACCACGAGGGTAAAGATGCAGTGTGTCCACGATCTTCAGGTAGGCTTCCTTAGCCTTGGGGGAAGGGCCGAGGGGGTTTTCGTTGGAAGCCAGCTTTACCACTTCGGTAAGGCCGTACTTGGCACGAATTTCATCCATGGACTTGCCAGGGACGTAGTCAGAAAGCTTAGAAAGTTCGGGACGCGGATCGATCATAATATCCTCTTTTGAATGAGCCTACAAAAGGCTGGATAAAATTTAGCTAACTTTGGGCAGTATGAGAAATTTACGTCTTGCCATTTTCGCCTTTGTGGTTGCAATGTTTGCAGCTAACAGTTTCGCCCTGGACCGTATCTGGAACATGCGCTATACTTATGGCCCTGATTTCAGACCGTCTCCCAAGTTCGCCGCCGGTGTTGGCCTGCGTTCTGATTTTGGCAGCAATGTGCTGTTCCCCGTGAACATCATGGGTCAGCTGGCCAAGGACTGGGATATCGGTGCCAAGCTGGATGTGTACACTTACAATCAGCTGGACAATGTGGAAACTTCCGTAGACTTCGGTACCCGCTACCGTTTTAACGGAGCCTTTTTTGAAATTGACGGCTACTTCGGCTTGAACCGTGATAACGGTGGAGCCTTGGTGCTGACTTATGGCAAGGAATATTTCATCGCCAAGAATTTCTCCAATGGTTATGAGGCCCGTGCAGGTTTTCTGAAGGGTGTAACTGGCGAAGACGGCTATGTGAAATTCGCCGTAGGAACCATTCCCACTTTGCATTTTGGAAAGTCCTTCCTCTTGATGATCGAGGTGAATTCCTCGGGTAGCGTGGGCTACCTCAAGGATGACTTCATGCTGGATATCATCCCCAAGATGGAGTTGGCTCTAGGTGGTGCTAGAGTCCGCGTAGAATTCGATATCGGCGTATTGCAGGAATCCAATAACGACCAGAAGAGCATTGCCCTCTACGTTTTGACTTCGCTGTAATTTATTCTAGCATGGTGCTTGTCTGCACGCCTTCCCTTGAAAATAAAATGTGGATGGTCCCTTTTTCGGCGGTATTCACGTAAGGTATTCCAAGGGAATCTAGCCGTTGGATGACCTGCTTGCTGGGGTGGCGAAAGCGGTTGTGTCGCCCGCTAGAAACAATAGCTAACTGGGGTTGCACCTTTTGCAGAAAGACTCGACTGCTAGACGTTTTTGATCCGTGATGTCCTAATTTCAGGACATCACTTTTTATGTACATATCTGTGTTCATGATTTCCTTTTCTCCTGCAATAGTCAGATCGCCTGTAAGTAGGGCGGAGTGTCCCAATCCCTTGGCCCGCAGTGTGATGCTCTGGGTGTTTACGTCGACACACCGGCGGGTAACCGGATGAAGAATTTCAATCTGGAAAAGATGTTCTTTCCATAGCAATCCACGTTCCATATCCCGAATGATTATGCCTCGGCTGTATGCTTCCTGAATGAATTTTTGCCAGTTAGACTTGTCTTCTATGCGGGCACAATCCGTAATCCACAATTCTTTTACAGGGAATGTCTTGATCAGGGAAAGGGCTCCGCCGTAGTGGTCCAGATCCGGGTGGGTGATGATAAAGGCGTCGAGGCGGGAAACTCCGATGTGGTGCAGGTAGGGGACGATGGTGTTCTGGGTTCCGTCACCGGCGTCGATGAGGAAATGTTTTTGGGATGGAGTTGTAAGCAGGTGGCTGTCGCCTTGGCCTATATCTAGGGTGGTTAATTGCCAATTGGGAACGCTAGCCTTTATGAAATTTCCGTAGGCGAATGTTCCGCAAAATACGAGAAGGCTCGTCAGGTAAAATCTCTGGACAAGGCGGTTCTTTTTTGCGGCAGGGGCCAGCAGTATCACCAGCCCCAGCAGAAGGAGTAACGCAGGGCCGAAGGGGCCCACCGTGGCGGAGGCTTCCGAAGAGTCGGACAGTAATCGCGTTAACAGGGTGGCCAGACGCAAAAAGAATTTGGCGGCATAGCAGAAGTTTTGCCTTAAAATATCGAGGGGCGATAGCAAGGCAAATAGGCCAGCCTGCATACCCATGGAAATGGCTGGCACAACGACGATGTTTCCGAACCAGGCAACGGGCGACAAAGTCTTGAAATGATGGATGAGAAAGGGGGCTGTAGAAAGGGTGGCGCAAAAGGTGACGTAGGTAGGTTCCAGTATGGCTCCTTGAAAAAATGCCCATAGTTTGTTCTTGGTCAGTTTCTTGGGGAGACCCTGTAGTGGATTTAGAGGGCCGCTAATGATGATGCCCGCCGTAGCCGCCACGGATAGCTGAAAGCCTGGATTCCAGATGACTTCAGGTTCCGGGAACATGATGATGAATAGGGCGATTCCCAGACTGTTTAATGGGTTGGGCTGCTTTTGGAAGGTGGCTCCTATTAGAGGGACCGAGAACATGATGACGGCCCGTCGCACGGCAGGAGAACCTCCGGTTACAGGGATGTAGAGCAATAGCAGTAATACCGCAAACAGACGCACTATGTGATGGGGGAGGCCTGTTGCTTTCAAAAGAATCATGAGCATTCCTGCCAGCAGTACCACATGGAATCCGCTGATGGCTAGCACATGCACAAGCCCCGTCCTCTGAAAGTCGCTGCGGAGGGCGTCGGGTATTCCGCTCTTGTCGCCGGCAAGTAGCCCGAGCAAGAGTCCTGTTTCGGCTGGGTCCAGGTAGTCGGCGAATCTGCGGGCTATCCATTGTCGGAATTTATAGAAGTATCGTTCGGGAACTAGTCGGTGGCTATAGACATCCCAGTGCTTGAATTTTCCGTAGGCGGTTAATCCTTGTGATTGCAGCCATTGCCGTGTATCAAACGCACCTGGAACGGTTGGCGGATTGACTGGGTACCAGCTGGCTTCGTAACAAATGGAATCTCCGGCCATGGGCATAATGGGGAGGTCCCGTTTTTCGGTGAGTCTTATTTTGTTAGAACCGCTGTTGATGATGACGGCTAGACCGCTGGATTTTTTTTGAATCGTCTCGACGATGCCGCAACCCTGTTGAGGAACATCTTGGGACTTAATCGGGTTTATGGGGCTATGCAATGCGTAGTGGCTGATTAGGGCTAGAATCAGGGCCGCAAGGGAGGCCTTTTGCAAGTGGCGGGAGGCAACGTGGATCAAAAAGGGACAAAGAATCAGTAGGGGAATTCCATAGACGGGGGCGTCGAAGGTGACCAAAGTGACGATGAAAACCATGGCTCCCCATAGGGCCGGTTTTCCCTGGATTCCTGTTAACAGGTCTTGAAGATTGCAGAAAACATTTTTTATACTAGTTGAAAAGTGCTTCATTGGCTGAATTCTCCCAAAATTCTATCTTTTTTCTATACACGTATCTTTGGGGAATTAGGAACCTATGAAAATGAAAAATTTCTGTAAAAATATGTTGAAGAAATCCTTGTTGTTGTGGATGCTGGCGGTTTGCCTTGGCATGATGGGCTGTATCTTCGATTCCGATGAGGAAACCGAAGTGACCTTGTTGCCCGACAGTGGATTGTTCTTTCAGATGTTCCCCAATGACAAGGCCAACAATGATTCTGTGGATGCCCAGTTGGCTCACGGTATCAGGTTGCTTGTTCATCCTAAGGCTACCTACGAACTGTCCTTTGACAAGGGGGAGGCTACCGAAGCTCCCAGGCTGCAACTTTTTAGACTTGATGTAAAGGGGGACAGCTATTATGCTTCCAAGGTCCGCGTGATTTCGGCTACCGAAAGTAATGGCCGTTTTGTGTATAAGTTTACCTGCGACGAAAATGATATGGCTCAATGGGCGACCTCGCTGGAAATGAACCGCGGATTTTATAAGGGCTCCACAAGGAATGTCGAATTTAAGGGAAAGGGAGCCTACTCCGATCACATGTCCTTGAATTTGGTGGCTGTAGGAAATGTGGCCGAGACTTTGGATGGTTTTACCATTGAGGAATTTTCCGATGAACTGCTGAAAAGGTTCCGCAAGTATTATTCCAGCGTGACCATCGATACCCTGTATGTGAGCTACGCCCAGGATCACCCCTGGGTGGGCAAGAATTATCCGGCTGATGAACCGTGGGTTGCCGGAAGATCTTCAAGGGATACCATGCTTTGCGAATTGACTGGCTGGCCCGATATGGAATCGGCTCTGGAATTGATTCTGGTTCACTCAATCTATAGTGATGGCGTTGTTGGCTTCTCGAATCTTTTTAGCGGTAATATGGAAGCTGGTGAAGGCAGCACCGTGTTGCTTGGAACGCATACGCGAAGCCGCGGGTCGTCAGTTCCTTTGACTATGGATGAAATTGTGGAAACTGCCTTGCACGAAACCGGACACTTCTTTGGACTTCGCCATACGACCTCTACTATGAGGGATATGAGTGCCTATTATGATTTCTCCAATTACGAAGACGGTCTGGAGGACACACCCTATTGTCCGGAACTTCAGCGCAGTGGCTTAGTGAAGGAATCTGCAGAAGGTGAGGTGGACTTCCGTATTCCTGGAATGAGGATGAGACGCGAAGCGAAGGCTGACTATAATTTCACATTGGAGCAGTGTCCCGATGCAGACAACTTCATGTACCCTGTTGTTTCTGATGTCAGGTATTCCCAGTTCTCGAAGGAACAGTTGGAAATCATTCGTTCCAGTTTGATGATTTTCCCTCATTAAGGTTTTTATGAAAGCTTCTCAATTTAGTGAACAGGCTCAGCTGATAGCCTTTGTTTTGCAGAAGGGTGCTGAATGGAATCCCTCTGTGATTGAACTCCTCGAAAAGACTTGGGGGCCGATTCGGCATAAGGGAAAACTTTTTGCCTTTGACAGGACCAATTATTATACCCCTGAAATGGGGGATGGTCTTTACCGTGGAGTGGTTTCTTTTGAGAAATGCATTTCGCCTGAGACCATCGCCGATGAAAAGGAGCGGAGCAACGCACTGGAATTGACTACTGCCAACAGCGAGAATCCTGATCACCGCCATGTGAATATCGACATCGGCTATATGGATTTGGATAAGGTGGTGTTGCCTAGCTACAAGCGCGGACCTTTTAAACTTTACGCCGGGAAGGGCGTGTGGCTGGATATGCTGCTGACCTATGCCAAGGGCGTTTTTCACCCTACAGCCTGGGCCTTCGAAGACTTTACCCGCAACCCCTACCAACACGACCTTCAGTTGATAAGAGAAAAGTATAAAAAGTCGAGAGTCGCGGCGGATAGCTTGCAATCCGACATGACCGAGCCGCCCACTTTGGCACCGGAGGGGCAAAAGTATAAAAAGGCTAAAGCGGCTGGTGGTGAGGGTTCTTGCCGCCTATGAAACGCTTGTGCTTGATTGTTGTGGTCGTGGTGGCCTTTTTATATGGAGGCCATCAGCTACGTATTCGCCTGGCAGAAAATGCCGCCATCGAAAAGCATAATGCCCTGGTTGAAGAGACCAACGCCTGTCTGGAATCCGGGGATTGGAAGTGCGCCGAGAAGGATTTGAAAGTGCTGCTTTCTGAAACTCCCGAAGATCGCAACTTGCAATTGCATATGGCGGGTGTGCTGCTGGAACAGGAACGCTACGAAGACTGCATCGCCTACATTTCTGGACTGGGTTACAGCAATGGGGATCTGGAATATCTAACCGAAAAATCCAAGATGCTCATTCGAGAAATGGAAACATTGGGCCTGGAACGTTCCGCCCATTTCCGACTGGAATTTGATGGACGCCCCTCTCGCAGCGATGTGCTGGAAGCCCTCTCGGTGTTGGAAGTCGCTTACGATTCCCTTTGCCACCTGTTTGATTTCCGCCCCGAAAATAAGTTGCAGGTGGTGCTTTATGAATCAGAAGATCATGGCGGTGTTGGTGGTCGTCCTGCTTGGGCAGGAGCCCTGTTTGACGGAAAGCTTCGTATTCCTGTAAATGTCATGCAGTATCGTGAAGTCTATCGCCCCATGCTGTTTCATGAATTGACTCACGCCTTTATTAGGGCCATGGTCCGCGTAAAAATTCCCACCTGGGCCAACGAAGGTATTGCCCAGGTTGTAGATGCAAGCCGCAATGACGTGGCTAGACCCGCCGGAAGTGAACCTTCCTTGGATGTGCTGTCGGCTCCCTTTGTTGGAGAGACCCGTACCGATGAGGCGGTAAAGCTTTACTGGTATTCCCAGAAAATGGTGGAGGGAATGCTGAAAAGGAATGCTGACTTTACACGGTTCCGTGATTTTATCAAGAGCCTAAGCTCCATGAGCGCCGATGAAGCCCTGCAGAAATTTTATGGAGTGACTGCCCAACAGCTTTTGAATGAGGTCTGACCATGGCGAAAAAGAAAGTTGTTATCCTTGCGACTGGTGGAACTATTGCCGGTGTTGGTGAAGCCGGTGCCAATACGGGCTATGTATCGGGGCAGATTGCCGGTGTAGACCTGGTGGCTGCCGTTCCTGAAATTGCAGACTACGCCGATGTGACGGTGGAGCAGTTCTGCAATGTGAATTCTGACGACATGACGGGCGAACTGTGGCTTAAGCTGGCCAAGCGTATCGACGAACTTGCCGAGGATGGATCCGCCTCTGGACTGGTTGATGCGTTCGTCATAACTCATGGTACCGATACCATGGATGAAACGGCCTACTTCCTCAGTCTGACTTTGCGAACCGAGAAGCCGGTTGTGCTGACTGGCTCGATGCGCCCTGCCACTGCCAAGGAACCGGATGGCCCGGCTAACTTGCTGGGTGCCGTACAGAGTGCTGTTGGCTTTGCTCTAGAAGATGAACCCGTTGGAAATAACGTGTGGGTTTATTTCGGAGGCGACCTGCTTGATGCTCGCAGAGTTCAGAAATGCAGCGCCAGCGAATTGCAGCCCATGGGAATCGATTTCCCTGGATCTGGGGCGGCTGACTTTGACAATGCCTGCGAATCCCCGTTTTTTGATATTTCCGGCGTGACGGAACTGCCTAGAGTTCATGTGGTGTACTTCGCCGTAGACGCGAACCCCCGCCTGCTGGAATTTGCCTCGGCCATTTCAGACGGACTCGTGATTGCTGGGGCCGGCAGTGGAGAATTTAGCCTTCCGTGGTCCCGTGCATTGGCTAATGTCGACATCCCTGTGGTTGTGGCTACTCGAATTAACCACGGTGTGGTTACCCTGAACAGGAATCTGGCTTTGGCACCCGAAGGTGTGGCCAGAATCAGCGCCGGTGAACTGCCTCCTCAGAAGGCTGCAGTTCTTTTGCGACTGGCCTTGACCCAGACCAAAAATCCGTCGCGTCTGGCTAAAATTTTCGAAAATGCCTGATTGCGGGTTCGTTGCGGAACTTTCGCAGGAACATTACTGATTCAGTTTTTCCTTGGCGGCCTTGATAGCGTCTTCGGCCTTGTCTAGGGCGGCGTTTGCGGCGTCCTTGGCTGTAGATTTAGCGGCGTCGGCTGCATCACTAGCTTTGTCCTTGGCTGCATCTGCTACGTCGCTAGCCTTGTCTTTAGCAGCATCTGCTGCATCGCTTGCTTTATCCTTGACTACATCTGCAGCTTCGGTAGCTGCCTTTTTGGCCTTGTTGGCGTACTTGCTGGCGGTTTCGCTGGCTTCCTCGCCACATGCGGTAAGGCAGGCTGCTGCAATCATGGAAATCAAAATTAGACGCTTCATAAATTCCTCGTAAAGTTAGGGGTAAATATAGCCACTAATATATCGTCTGAATGTCTATATTTTGTCATATGAAATTTCTAATCCAGCGAGTAAAAAAGGCCCAGGTGGATATCGCCGGCGAGACCGTCGGACAGATAAACCAGGGTTATATGGTCTTAATAGGGGTTGGCGAAACCGATACCCGCGAAGAGGCTGACCGCCTGATCCGCAAGATGATGAACCTCAGGATTTTTGCCGACGAAAATGGCAAGACCAACTTGAGCATCAAGGACGTAAACGGCGAGTTGCTGCTGGTTTCCCAGTTCACCTTGTACGCCAACTGCAACAAGGGGAATCGACCCACCTTCAATGGTGCCGGAAATCCGACCCTTGCCAATGAACTGTATGAATACGTCATTGAACAATGCCGCAAGGAAATTGCCAAGGTGGAAACAGGTCGCTTCGGTGCCGACATGCAAGTAAGTCTAGTCAATGACGGCCCGTTCACCATCATGCTGGAATGAAGGTTCGCTCGGCAAGCCTCGCTAGAGGTGCGAGGTCGGTAGCTCCGCTACCTAGAGCGAACGGCCTAAAGCGAAAAGGTTAAAGTGTAGAGAATATAACTCACACCTCATAACTCATAACTCATATCTCACCGCCCATTGCGAGGATAATGTGCGCAAAATAAAATTTCAAGTCGTCCTATTTTTTTTCGCCCTGTTCTTGTCTTCTTTTATGATTTCGTGCGCGGGTATGCGTGACGATGCTCCCGGCGAATCTGCCGGTGATTCCGGCATGATGGACACTCCCTGCGATGAGTGCGGTAAGCGTGGCGATATCGAACTGAAAATCACCGACGAAAAGTTCTACCGCGAGTGGAATGTGGCTGCCTATAACCGCCTGGATTCCAATGCCGTAGTAGGCGTGTTCCCTTCGCTTTTGGTAAATGCCAAGCGACCCGAAACCTGCCGCTTCTGCCACAGTTACAGCGCCGACGCCTTGGATTTTGATCTGGCTCGCGTTGAAGACTCCATCTTCGTAAAGGCTTTCCCCAAGATGCAGCGCGAGCTGATGCTCCCGGGAATGCGTCTGCCTGACGCCGATTCCAGCTACCTGGATACGCTGTCTGCCGCTTTCCTGAATTTCAAATTCGCCGATAATTTGCCTCTTGAAGATTTTACCCCGTGGCAGGACCGCGAAGGTATCGAGCAGCCCTTTACCCGTGTGGTGCCTACACCTCTCAAGAATTTGCTGAACAATACCGCTAGCCGCTATGGTCTGCGCTATATTTCTATCCCGGTGCGTCTTGATGTATTTATGGATCCTGATCTGGGCAAGTCCGGTGGCTTTACCTGGAAGATCCTATGGACCCTTTGGGATGCCCGTTATGGGGAATTGGTCTTCTTGACCTATTCGGAATATACCGCGTCGACTGCTAGCCGTGTCGCTCCGGAAAAGGAATGGGCGGAACCCTTTGGAGCTCGACTGCAGAAGATGTTCACCACCGACGTCAATACCCTGGAAGCTCATTAGTCTGACGCAGAAATTTAGCGCACGAAAAATGGCCCGCGATAGCGGGCCGTTTCTATACATCTTGTTTTATAGTATGCGTTGTCTATTAGACTTCACTATTTTTCTTGCTGAACTTGTTCATTACATCGGGAACCAGGTCCATGACCTTGCTCATAATGGAACTGTCCTTGCTGATGGGCATGATTCGAACGTCGTCGCCCTTGATCACCAGGAATGCAACCGGATCTACGGAAGCGCCGCCGCCGGAAGCGGAGGTGTCGCCCTTGCTGGAATGTCCGCCGAAACCAAAACCGACAGAAACGCGGCTGACGGGAACGATGATGGTGTCGCCGGATTCAATGGGCTTGCCGATTACAGTTTCTGCCTGGGTGATAAAGCGGAGCTTTTCTAAAAGAGTTTCTGCGAGTTTTTCAATAGCCATAATTCTAATATAGTTATAAATGCCTAGGTTGTTTTGCCTGGATGAACGTTAAACCTTAATATCGAGCTTCGTAAATGCGGTCGCTGGCGGTAAAGAATTTGCGTTCCAGATCGGGCCAGCTGAGGAATCCCCAGACGACGGCGATGCGGCCACCTGCCAACTGGGTTGCGATTCCGTTTGCCCCTTCGCCTGCAGCAAAATAGACGCAGTCGCTGCTGGGGAAGATGCCCTTGGGTTCAACAATGTTCAAGTTCTGGATCCAGCTTTCGAAAGCTTCGGCATCTTCCTGGTCCCAGCTGCGGGCCACGTTCCAGCGGAGGTTGCCATCGCGGTAGCTCTGTACCAGCACGGGGAAGGTGGACTTGACTCCCATGAAGTACTTTGTCTGGATGGAGGTCTTGCCCTGTTCGCGATTTTCGAAGGGCAGACTTAAGAAAGCCTGGGGAAATCCGCCGTGGAATCCGGGGAATCGACGTACGTAGTTTTCCAGGTCGCTTCGTTCGTAGCGTCTAAAGCTGTCGTGCCTGAAAATGAAAATCCTGTGGTCGGCACGGATGCTCTGTTCCAAAAAACTACCTCGCAAGATGGGGGCGCTGCCTTGGAATCGTCCGCTGTTCATGTAGTAATCCAGGGCGTACACGTCGCTCTTGAATTCCAGAATGGTTACGTCCAGAGTGTCGCCTTCCAGAATCGGGTAGCGGATTTCGATGCGCTTCTGCAGAGCGGAAATGTCGCCGACCATACTTGAATCCACTGCGGCAATGATGGGCTTTACCGACTTGTAAGTCAGCTCTTCCAGGCTTACGGGCTTAACCTCTTCCTGCTGACAGGCGCAAAGGAGTAGCGCTTGCATCAGGGCGGCCAAAAGACCTGCCTTCATCATTTTCTTGTGGAACTTCATACAGTTTGAATTTAGTATTTGTGAGGCTCTCTGTTTGGGGTTCGTCACTTTTTTTCGGCGTAATTGCAGAACTCATGGAGGGGGCATTTTTTGCAGTGGTCGGTCACTTGTCTACAAATGAACCCATCCTTGCCATTCTCCAGGAAGTACTGCATACTGTGAGACGAGAGGTAGGGGGACGCCTGGATTTCCTTGGCCAGGGCTACAAATAGCTGGTTGGCCATGACCTGTTTTTCCTTGGGGGTCATGTTGGCGAATCCGTCTCCGCCATTTTCGCTGCTGGCAGGGCCGAGAATAGAAATGTAACGGCGGGCGCCCATGGTCAGGGGCAGGTGGGGCATCTTGGATGTAGGTTTGCAGCGGAGTCCAAGGCCTACCGGTTCTTCTGTAATCAGACGGTAGATGGCGGCGCAAGCCTTGGGCCTCGGGTTGGATTTTCCCATGAAGTAGATTTCGCCCAGGTCTCGCCAGAGTTCCTCGGGGGTGCGGGAGGCGACGTAATCGGTGATGCTATTGTTCCCCTTGTGGTCGGGGCCTGCGCCGTGGTTCCGCATAAAGGCGCCCACGCTCCAGAAAATGCCTGCGGCATGATCAAACAGTTCCCAACTGCGGGTGTGAAAGACGGATTCCTCGCAGTTGTTGATTTCTTCTTCCTTGGGGACAGGCAGTTTCCATAGAGCGTCTCCAGGGAACCTCTCGTGGAGTGCTCGCATCAGGTTTGCGAATTCCGGGTTGCTGCAATTCTGGAATAATGCCGTGCCCAGTAAAACCCAGCCCACCTTTTCCTCGATAGTTTTGCAGTGCCGCGTTACGGCTACGACAGGATCCTGCAGGTCCCTGAATAAAGCGACAAATCCCGCTGTCGCCTTGAACAACGCGGGATTGTCTTGAATGAATTTGCCGATGGAAACTGCCATTGCGGAGGGATCGGAACGCTCTAGGCTAGAGGGCTTCGCCCACCTTCACGGCCTGGCCTACGCGGCTCTTGAACAGTTCCGGATTGCGTTCGCGGATCTTCTTGTCCACCACGAGAATCACGGTGCTGCCCATTTCGAAACGGCCCAGTTCGCCACCCTTTTCTACGGCGATAGGGGCCTTGGGCATCCAGTCGAAGCGCTTCTGGTTACGGGGGAGTTTACCCGCATTGACGAGCAGCTCGTCGGTGTAGGCAACACCGATGCGGCCCACGTTGGTGGCGCCTACCTTCACGACCAGGATTTCGGATCCATCTTCCAGGCGGATGTGGCTGGTCAGGCGTTCGTTAATGCAGAACAGGCCTTCCACACGTTCCACGCTGCCTACGTTCACCGGCCACAAAGTACCCGGGCAGTAGCTGGCGTCCAGGACTTGACCCTTCACGGGGCTGTGGATGCGGTGGTAGTTGAACGGTGCCAGGTAGATGGTGGCAAAGGCGCCGCCTTCAAAACGCTTGGCCATTTCATCGTCGCGGAGCAGGTCCTTCAGGGTGTAGGTCTTGCCCTTGGCCTGAATCAGTTCCTGCTTTTCGTCGAAAGTTGCAGTCTGGGAAAGAACGCCGTCCACAGGGCTAACGATTTCGGTATCTGCTATGGGGCGAACACCTGGCTTCAGATGACGGATGAACAGTTCACCGATGTTGCGGTAATGTTCCAGCGGGTACTCGGATTCGTCCATGTTCAGCTTATAATAGTTGCAGAAAATATTGCGGGCCACCTTGCTGATGACCGGAAGACGGAGACGGGTAAGAGCGCCAAAGGCGCGGCTGGCTGCGTTCTTGGGCAGCAACTTCATAAAAACATAAAAAGCAGAATTCATAAGAGTAAAGGTAGAAAAATCCCGATGCCTCGGGTTCTTTTTTTATCCTGTCGTCAGCCCCCAAGACCGGGGCTTGCCCCCATCAATACTGCCAGTAAGATGGGAAGTCCGACGATGAGGCCTATCGCAATCGTATATCCTAGAAAGAAATGTGCATTCTTTGCAGCACTTGTGGTTTGAGTTGTAGAATCCGTTTTTGAGGAGTCTGAAACAATCGCCGTGGAATCCGTTTTCTTAGTGTCTTGGGAGCCCGCATCAAGTATCATGTAGGTTCCAAATACTAAGCCTCCTACAACAACGTCTGTTTTGGAACAGCCATTTAGCCCAAACGACAAAACCAACGAAAGCAGAATGGCATTAATAAACTTCATGACTATAAAGTAAAAATTCTTCGGGTGAAAGTGGTAACAGATCATTTATGCAAAAGAATCCCGATGCCTAAGCACCCTTTTTAGGATAAAGGATAAAGCGAAAAGGATAAAGAAAAAAAGGTTAAAGGACGAATCCTTTAACCTTTAAACTTTCAGCTTTACGCTGTCTTAGGACTAGCCCAGGATCTTCTTTTCGTAGTCGCCCATGCAGTCGACGAGAGCCTGGACGCCTTCGATCGGCATTGCGTTGTAGATGGAGGCGCGGAAGCCGCCAACAGAACGGTGACCCTTGATCTGCACGAGACCCTTGGACTTTGCGAATTCGATGAAGTCCTTAGCCATGTCTGCATCCTTTTCTTCGGAAACAACTTCGCGGTTGAATACGAAGGGAACGTTCATGAGAGAACGGTCTTCCTTAGCAGCGGTACCGACGAACACCTTGGAGTTGTCGATGGCGCTGTACAGGAGAGCTGCCTTTTCGCGGTTGATCTTTTCGATAGCGTCAACACCGCCAATCTGCTTGAGCCAGTTGAGGGTGCGGTTCATGGTGTAAACTGCGAATACCGGAGGAGTGTTGAACATGGAGTTCACGCCGGTCTTTTCGTCCAGGTGAGTCTTGAAGTTCAGCATGGTGGGGATCTGACGATCGACCTTGCCCAGGAGGTCCTTACGGATGATAGAAACGGTAACACCTGCGCAGGAGATGTTCTTCTGTGCGCCACCGTAAATCACGCCGAAGTCTTCCACGTTCACCTTGCGGGCGAGGAAGTCGGAGCTCATGTCAGCCATGAGGAAGCCGGACTTGGGCTTGGGGAAGTTGTGCCATTCGGTACCGTAAATGGTGTTGTTAGCGGTAACGTGGAGGTAGGTTGCGTTGTCAGAGAGCTGCAGGTTCTTGTCGATGTGGTTGTACACATCAGCCTTGGTGGAGCAAGCAACGTTAACGTTACCGAACTGCTTAGCTTCCTTGAGAGCCTTGTTTGCCCAAACACCAGTGTCGGTGTAGTCTGCAACGCCGTCAGCCGGGAGGAAGTTCATCGGCATCATGCAGAACAGCAGGGAGCAGCCACCGCCGAGGAAAATGATGTCGTAGTTGGCGGGGATACCCATGAGGTCGCGGAGAAGCTGTTCAGTTTCGAGGAACATGTTCTCGATGGGCTTTGAACGGTGACTCATGGAGAGAATACTGATGCCAGAGTTTGCATAGTCGATGCATGCTTCAGAAGCTTCCTTGAGTGCTTGTTCGGGCAGGACAGACGGGCCTGCGCTAAAGTTATAGACCTTATTAGCCATGATAATGTTCCTTTTTAAATGTTTGCGAAACCTTATGGTCTCGACGCGGGTAAATTTAGCAAAAGCTTGAATTTTGGAAAGTTCTTTTTACATGTTTTAACAAAAAAAAGACGAGAGAAACTCTCGTCTATAGACTTTCGTCTGGAGGGGGCTTCCCGTCCTAACTACACGCCCAGCGCTTCGACTGCAGCCTGATATTTCTTCAGACGGAACTTGGTCTTCAGTTCGCGGCGTTCGTTACGGCGGATATACTTGTCTTCCAGGAGCGTGGTAAGGATAGCAGCCTTGGCCTTGGCCATGACGGGGTCTTCCTTCAGGCTTTCGGCGAACTTGACGAATTCCTTTTCGCGGGCTTCGTAAGTGGCTTCTTCGGCGGGAACGCCTTGGGCCATCAGCTTGCAGCTGTATTCGTCGATCCAGCTCTGGTTCTTGTGGTAAGTCATCTTCTCGATCTTTGCGACCAGGTCGGCGGGTACGCCCATCTGGACCAGGTCCGCAGCAGTCTTCTTGGCAGATGCAGTTGTGGTATCTTGAAGCAGGGCAAGGACTTGCACTTCTTCAGGTTCGCCCTTGGCTTTAAGGTTGTCAACAACATTCTGCAGAAAATCGATGTAGGGGCCACCGGCCTTGTCCACTTGTCCCTGGTGAATTTCGGCGGCGATCTTGTAAGCGTCATTGTAAGAGATCATATATATCCTTTTTCGCCCAGAAGGGGCGGTTCCTAGACAATATATATAATTTGAATTTTTAAAAAACAAACTTTTATTTTAACAATGGAATAAAAAAATCCGCCCAAGTTGGAATATAGGCGGATTTTCGCAAAAAATGCTTTTTTTTTGTGATTTTAGGCGATAAAGTTCTTGCCCAGGATGGCAGAAACGTTCCTCATGATTCCTTCGGCAACGTCGGGCTTGTTCATGGAATAAACGTGGACGTTGGTGATTCCGTTGGCGTAGAGGTCGATAATCTGGTCGCTGGCGTAGATGATACCAGCCTGCTTCATGGCCTCGGGGTCGCTACCGAACTTGTCTACCAGGGATTTGAAACGCTGGGGCATGAAGGAGCCGGAAAGCTTGATGGCTCGTTCTACCTGGTTGGCGTTGGTAATGGGCATGATACCGGGGAGTACCGGACAGGTAACGCCTGCTTCACGAAGCTTGTACAGGAAGTTGAAGAACAGGTTGTTGTCGAAAATCATCTGGGTAGTCAGGAAGTCGGCACCGGCGTCCACCTTTTCCTTAAGATACTTGATGTCTTCGCGCTGGTTGGCACTTTCGGGGTGCTTTTCGGGGTAGCAGGCGGCTCCGATGCAGAAGTCTGCGCCGCTTTCCTTCAGTTCGCGGACCAGTTCCACGGCGTGGTGGTAGTCGCAGTCGGTACGGCCGTTGGCGATCAGTTCCGGAGTGAGGTCACCGCGGAGGGCCATGACGTTAGTGATACCTGCAGCCTTCATGTCTTCGATGCGCTGCTTCACGGTTTCCTTGCTGCTAGACACGCAAGTCAGGTGGGCCAGCATGGGCACGCCGAACTTGGACTTCAGATTCTTGGCGATTTCCAGGGTGTACTGGCTGACGCCGCCGCCTGCGCCGTAGGTGACGCTCATAAAGGCGGGGCCAAGGGCAGCGATAGATTCGGTGGCGTTTTTCACGCTTTCAAAACTGGTTTCCTTCTTGGGCGGGAACACTTCGAAGGACAGGGACATCTTATCTTGCTTGAGAATATCAACGATTTTCATGGTGCGTAAGATAGGAAAAATTGATGGGGAATAGAATAGACTTTTTTTATATGGCTGGCAATAGAAAAAAACTATATGTTTTTTGAGGGCAAAATGGTGAAAATGCCGATTTTACTAACTAAATGGGGACCTTAGGTGTGCTTTAGTTAGTAATTTTTTAAGATAAAGTAACGAAAAGTGTCCGAAAAAAGGGGAGAGTCGGACGAAAAATGCAAATTTTTATTAAAAAAGCCCCCAAAATAAGACTATAACCACAAATTTTGTGGCGAACAAAGTAATAAACTACGCACTAAACGTAACGGAAATCGGGAAATGGTTAGTAGAATCACTGAAAGGGATGAGGTCTGCGTTGGAACAGGCGGGATGCAGCAAGCCTGGCGGCTTGCTGCAGTTTCTACGTCTCGGATATGAAAAAAAAGACCACCCACAGGGGGTGGTCTTTTTTCATAGTCGAGGCGGGATTCGAACCCACGACCCTCTGCTTAGAAGGCAGATGCTCTATCCAACTGAGCTACTCGACCATACTACTTTCTCAAGTGTGGCGGGAATATAGCAAAAATATTCTATTTCATCAACTGGATCTGTTATTTTGTTAGGTTGGTGATGCACTTGTAGAATCCCCCTTCGCTTTCGTAATCATCGAGGTTCATATAGGGAATGTTTTCTGAGGTGCAGTTTTCCTTCTTGTGATCGTAGATGTAACGGTATTGGCATTGCTTCCCGTTTGCGGAAAGGGTGAATGTCGCTATATCCGAACTCATTCCTCTGTATAGATTGACGTCCGTGAAGGAGTACTGGGTTCCGTTGATGCTGCCTCTAATTCGTTCTTGTAGAAGTCCCAATCTGGGTTTTGCGGTGAACTGAAGGTGATTGTGTTTTCTGTGATGGAAATGGTGTTTATTTCGTGGGGGATGTAATCTTCAAAAACTTCTTCCATTATCCCATCATAAACAACAAAGCCCGTTTCCGTCCAGGTTCCTGAGGGAACTTTGCTTCTGCACTTTCTATATGGCTTTCCCATTGGGCGGAGGACTTGTCGGCGGATACATTGCAGGTTTCTCTGTCGAATGGGGTGCTGAAACTGTAGAGCTGTTGCGCCGCATGCGGCGAGAATGCCTGCCGCAGCAAGAATGATGAACTTCTTGTTCTTGTCTAGCTCTCCTTGTTTTTGTGCGGGGAATACAGCATTGTCGGTCTGCAAAAAAAGAAGAGACCTCGTAGAGGTCCCTTTTTAAAAGTTAGAGCGTGTGAACCTGATGTCCAGCCTATTTCTTGAGCATCTTGTTCAGGGTGGCTCGCAGGTGGTTCATGTTGGCGTCGTTCACCGTCTCGTAGCGGTAGAATGTCCCGTCGGGGTTCACCAGGTAGACCACGGGGATGTAACCGGTGCCGTAGGCCGGGGCGAACTTGTACTCGGAGTCCTGGAAGACGGGGATGACCACCTTGTACTGGTCGATAAAGAGGCGGATGTCGTTCTTCTTGATGCCGCCGCCGAGGCCGATGGCGATACCGGTCAGGCCGTCCTTTTCATATTCCTTCATCAGGTCCTGGATTTCGGGCATGTGGCGCTGGCAGTGGGGGCACTTGGGGCTGAAGTAGTAGATCAGCAGGGGGCGGTTAGAGAAATGGCTAAAGAGGATGCCAGGATCGCTGATGCCGGCCAGGGGCTTGGAAAAGTCCATTTTCATGGGCTGGTTGGTGGTGCTATCCTGCATGAGCTGGACGTCGGCCATCTTGGGCTGTTCCAGGGCTAGCTGGGCGGAGGCGGCTCCTGCAGAAATGGCAACGGTCAATGCAACAGAACAAAACAGATTTTGTAAAAGCGTACCGGATTTTCTCATAAAACTCCTTTTCGTGCCTTAAAATACGAAATTATTTGGTTTGTGGGGTGGTTCCATATTCAAAATGTGATTTTTATCGAATTTTGCAAACTGAATTTTGGATACGATAATGGGAGGAGAGGTGTAAAATGGGCCGAATAAAGAAGAGTGGGGCGCAGAAAGCTAAACAGAATGGCGAAAATCGGGTATCCTGAGCAGAACCGTAAGGTGTCCATGAAGGTTAGTTTCGGGATTGAGGTCCGGCTGAAACGCCCTATTGGGGAATTGCCTCCAGTTTTTTTTGATGAGCCTTTTTTCTGGTATTCAGACAGGAATTTCTACCCTGTGATGAAGAATGTCCTTGCGTGTCCGGATGGTTTCCGTATTAATCGTGAGATGGGATATGTTTGCCGTAAGCCGCAGAATGGGGAAGAGAGCAATCTATGGTCCGTTGAAAGAAGAAAACCTAGACGAGGCCATTCGGTTTGTTAAAGACGTCTATGGAAAAATTCTGTCGGGTAAGGCCGATGATGAATGGCGGGGTATTTTCTTTGATAGTCTAAAGGTTCAACTAAAAAGGGATTCTTTCAAGGGTCGAAATTTGACTCCCGAATCAAGGGAGGAAATCTCAAAGGAATTGGAATATGTGGTTGCTGGTCAAGGAATGGATGATGCGAGTTCTGGCTGATCCATTCCTGCATACGGATTCGGCATGCCCGGCGGTGGTCGACCTGGCGAAAAGCTGTATCGACGGGACCCTGTATGGAACCTAACTACAGGCTGTAGGAGGTGGTGACGGAGTAGTGGGGCTCGCCCTTGCGTATGCCGTTGACCGGGATGGTGACGTCGATCTTGTTGATCAGATGGCTGATGGACTTGGTCTGCACAAAGCGGGCGCCGAAGCCTACGACGTAGATCAGGTCCTTGCGGTTGATGTCGTTGAAATCCCAGGCGGTTTCGCCGATGCTTCCGAAGGCGACGAAAACGGGGCGCAGAGTGGCCAGTTCGAAGTCGAGGAAGTAGCGCTGTTCCAGGTTGCCGTATACGCGGGCCTGACCTGTGTAGAATCCTGTGGGAAATCCTGCGAAGCCTCCGTTGATGCCGCCTAGGCAAACCTGATAGCCGTAGCGGGCGTCTTCATAAAAGTCTGCAAGTCCCGTAATGGCAGTAGAAACCTTGTTGCTTGGGTGGAAAATGTATTCGCCCCACAGTTTTCCGTAGAAGTCCCGCTGTTCCCCGTGATCCAGGTAGAAGTTCATGTTGGACTTCAGGGTCAGGTGATGCATGCCTGTTCCCAGGTAAAGTTCACCCCACAGGTCCAGACGGATGTCGTTGTTGGCGGAACCCAACTGTTCGTAGTTCTTGGAAATCTGGGCCTTGAGGCTGTAACCCTTTTCGATATCTTCGGTCCACTTGACGTTGTGGAAATTCTTGATTTTTTCGTAGCGCAGGTTGGAAAGAGTCAGGTACAGACCCAATCTTGAATCCTTGCGTTCCGGAAGCCATTCGTTCCAGGCGCTGGCGGAGTCGATGGCGTAGGCGTCTTCGCCGTCGGTAAACAGGTAACGGTACAACTTGCCGTGGGAGGCTGTTTCGCGGCGGTAGTCGTAGGTGGCGCCTACATAGAGCTTGCGGAAGGTTCCGCCGAAGGACCTGCTGACACGGAAGCTGAGGGAGTCGTCTACATATTCCTTGACCTTCATCAGCTGGACGGTTTCGTTGCCGTTGTATTGCTGGAGTTCGCCCAGATATTTGTCTAGGGAGTCGGCGGGAACGTTCATGTCGTAATGGGTTGCGCCGGCGGGCATATCTCCGCTGCCATAGAAGTAGGCGTAACGCTTGTTCTTGAGGCCTGCAATGGTGTAAGCCCACTGATTCTGGCTACGGCTCAGGAAGGGAATATACATCTGGCCGCTGGCGAGATAACCGTCAGTGTTATAGCTGTAGGTCAAGTCCAGGTGGTTGTAGCGGAACAGAAAATGGGGGGCGCTGTATTCCAGCGTAAGCATGTCACGGAATTCGTTGTGTCCGTAGTAGAATCCCAACTTCTGGCCTAGACCGAGAAAGTTGCTTTCTTGCAGGCCGATGCTCCAGACCAGATTGTCGTAAGACCATTCCTTGCCGCCGAAACCGATACCGATGGGAACGGTGAGAGTCCAGTTGTCGCTGGTGTGGACATGGGCGATGTTTTTGCCGTCGGAATTTTCGATATTGATGTGGGCGTCAGAAAGGAAGTTCTGGGTACGCAGGAAACGTTCGGCTTCCTGGACCTGGATTGACGTTACCTGGTCGCCCTCATTAAACAGCAGAAGTTTTTCGACGGTGGATTCACGGGTTTCGATGTGAATCCAGTTTAGAAGATCGTAGGCCCACTTGTCGTACTTGGTGTGGACCTTGGAATCGTCGAATGCATCGCCAATGTGGTATTGGATGGAATCGATTTTAAAAGCGCCTTCGTCCTTGAATGTGGAATCCTGCTCTGCAAACGCGGCTGTGACAAGGGTTGCAAAAGTGACGAGGGCTGTGCTTAAGAATCGGTTCATAAAAATCCTAGGTTGTCCACAATATAAAAAAAATGGATGTTGACGAAAAATGCCTACGGAATGGCCTCGCCACAAATGCTAGGTTTTTCTATATTAAGCGCGGGGCAGCGGATGGCCGCCGGCGAGAAGAAATTCAGACTGGAGGAAAGTCCGGGCACCACAGAGCAGGATGCTGGATAACGTCCAGGCGCGGAAACGCGAAAGAAAGTGCAACAGAAATTATACCGCCTGCAGCAATGTAGGTAAGGGTGAAATGGCGAGGTAAGAGCTCACCGCATTCCTGGTGACAGGGGTGGCAATGTAAACCTCATCCGGTGCAAGACCAAGCAGGAATCCGCTGGAGGCAACTCCGGCCAGGTGCGGCTCGTGCCTGTTGGATATCCGGGTAGGTCGCTTGAGGCGGCTGGTAACAGTTCGTCCAGAGAGATGGTCATCGCCCCGCAAGGGGTACAGAACCCGGCTTATAACTGCCCCTTATTTTGAAGACCCCTGCCCTAAAGGCGGGGGTCTTATTAGATGCAGGGGGCTTTGCCCCCTGGACCCCCAGGCCCTTGCCCAGCAAGGGCTGGATGCAAGCCATCTCTGGCGGGGCTTTGCCCCCTGGACCCCTAGGCCCTTGCCTTGCAAGGGCGGGAGGCAGGCCATCTCTGACGGGGCTTTGCCCCCTGGACCCCTAGGCCCTTGCCTTGCAAGGGCGGGAGGCAGGCCATCTCTGACGGGGCTTTGCCCCCCTGGACCCCCAGGCCCTTGCCTTGCAAGGGCTGAATGCAGGCCATCTTTGGCGGGGCTTTGCCCCCTGGACCCCCAGGCTCTTGCCCAGCAAGGGCTGAATGCAGACAATCTCTGACGGGGCTTTGCCCCCTGGACCCCCAGGCTCTTGCCCAGCAAGGGCTGAATGCAGACAATCTCTGACGGGGCTTTGCCCCCTGGACCCCCAGGCCCTTGCCCAGCAAGGGCGGGATGCAGGCAATCTCTGGCGGGGCTTTGCCCCCTGGACCCCCAGGCCCTTGCCCAGCAAGGGCTGAATGCAGGCCATCTCTGGCGGGGCATTGCCCCCTGGACCCCCAGGCTCTTGCCCAGCAAGGGCTGGATGCAAGCCATCTCTGGCGGGGCTTTGCCCCCTGGACCCCTAGGCCCTTGCCCAGCAAGGGCGGGAGGCAGGCCATCTCTGACGGGGCTTTGCCCCCTGGACCCCTAGGCCCTTGCCTTGCAAGGGCGGGAGGCAGGCCATCTCTGACGGGGCTTTGCCCCCCTGGACCCCCAGGCCCTTGCCTAGCAAGGGCTGAATGCAGGCAATCTTTGGCGGGGCTTTGCCCCCAGGCCCCCCAGGCCCTTGCCCAGCAAGGGCGGGATGCAGGCCATCTCTGACGGGGCTTTGCCCCCTGGACCCCCAAGCCCTTGCCTTGCAAGGGCTGAATGTAGGCCATCTCTGGCGGTTGCGGAGACGGAAAAAGCCCACGACGGTGCGTCGAGGGCTTCTCCTTCTTCTTTTTAAGTCTGCTTTGTTTTTATGCGACTAAATATCCAGGTCAATGCCGATACCGAATCCGCGGCTGGTGCGTTCGTAGGTGTTGAGACCGTACTTTTCCTGATCCGTATCCTTGTTGTAGATGGTGTGGTAGTAACCCACATCGAATCGGAGGTAGTCGGTAACACGGTAGGCGAAACCAAGACCGATGGTTGAGGTGTTCAGCAGCTGGCTCAGGTCGCTGACGTAGTTGTCGGTGCGGTCGCAGCGGAATACGGCGAGTCCGCCGCTGATCGTCCAGCTCTTGGACAGGTCGATTTCTACGCCGTACATGAATTCCTGGCTGTTTTCCAGATAGTTTTCGGTGTCTCCGGTCAGGTCGACATCGCTATCGAACCACAGGTTATAGCCGAAGGAAATTCGGGTGTTGGGGAGGATGGCGTAAGACAGGCCCAGGGCGAGAACTGCGGGAACGTCGGCGTGATCGGTCTTGCCGTCGTCAAAGTCGGACATGCCCACTTCGTTCTTCTTGGTGCTGTTCTTCATTTCCAGGTCGGTCTTCATTTCGTACTTCACGCCTACGGTAAGGCCCTTGTACTGGAAGGAGGCACCGAAGATGGGGGCGAATCCCCAGCCTTCCTGTTCTACGTCAAGTCCCTTGTCGCTGACCTCCTGTGCGTAACCGGCCATGGCTTCAGACTGTGCGGCCATCTGCTGGGCGGTTGCCTCGTATTCGGCTGCGGAGGCCTTGTCGCCCATTTTTTCGAAGAGGGATGCTGCTTCCTTGGCGGCGGTGGCGTATTCGTCAAACGTTTCGGAAAGCTGGCTGAAGGTGGCGGCTGCGTTGACCATTTCGCCGTCAAGTCCCAACTGTTCGTTTTCCGGATTGATTCTTACGTTGGAGAGGGTCGCTTCGTACTTGTTGTAGGAGTAGGTTGCTCGGCCACCGGCGTAAATGCTGAACATGTTGGCGAACTGGTAGGCGGCACCCAGGGCGATACCGATCTGGTAAGACGATGCTTCCAGCTTGATGTCGGCGTCATACTTGGTAGTTGAGAGTCCACCCATAGAGAGTGCCATGGGGAGAGAGGCTAGCTGGGAGTCGAAAGAGGGGATGCCGTGCTTGAAGTTCAGGGATCCACCACCACCGATAACGCCGACGGTAGAGGAAATGGCCAGGTTGCCGTGATGCCATGTGGCGTGGAAGCCGGGCATGGAGGGGGCAAAGGTGTTGCCTTCGTATTCCTTTTTACCACCCTCGAACAGGGGAGATTCGGTGGTAATGGTACGGCCCTGCCAGAAAGTCTGGTTGGAAAGTGACAGGTGGAAGCCGTCCTTCATGAAGGCGGTTCCGGCCGGGTTGTAGTAGGGAGCGTCGTTTTCGATAGTGGCATTGCGGGCAACGCTACGGAGGAAGGCGGCGGAATGGTTGTTGTTGGTGGTGGCGCCGCCTGCGAACAGGCTAGAGGTGGCCAGACCAATAACGGCTGCAGTTTTAACCCATGTTTTTCCCATAAAAAGTCCTTTGGTAATCTTTTGTTATCAAAATATACCATTAATTATCAAAAATTGTGCTGAAGAGATTACTTTTTTATTACAAAATGAAACGAGTGTGATTTCCGTCTGCTGAATTTTGTATGCGGAGGACGTCCGATTTGGGTTGGGTTTCTAAATTTAGGGTGTGATTGATAGAAAACAGCTGAAAAATATCGTTTTACGCGTGGAGGTCATTATCGGCGTCATCGCCATGATTCTCGGTGCGGTGCTTACCATCCTGTTTTTGGGCGAAGGCTATTTTGTTGGGGCCCTCATGATGGTGATTACTGGCCTGATCAGCGTTTTTCTTGGAATCAAGGAACTGGTGGCGCCTGTGGACAATATGCTCCAGTGGCTCCCGCTTTTTTATATCGTGGTGCGCCGGACGTTCTTTTTCTTGAATGTGGTACTGTGTGCCCTAGTGGTGGGTACGGTGACCAATTTATTATAGGGACCGCAGAAAGGGTTCCGCTAACTATAAAGAGAACTGTTAATGGATTCCGTCTTCGTTGGCGGACTTTTTCTCGCTGTACCAGATCTGGATTTTTTCACGGGCTTCCTCGTCGAAGGCGGTGGCATCCTTCAATATGTTTTCGGCCATCTGTAACGTCTGACTGATCAGTTCCTGGTCGTGGATCCAGTCGAACCAGCGGAATACCCAGCTGCCGCTCTGTTCGTTGCCTTCTAGGTTTCCTGCACCGCGGGTATTCAGGTCCAGTTCCGCAATTTCGAAACCGTCTTCGGTGTGGCTGAACTGGGTGAGGCGTTCGACGGAGTTTTCGGCGGCGGCACCTTCGGGCATCATCAAGAAGCACCAGGCTTGCACGTCTCCGCGACCGACGCGGCCTCGCAACTGGTGGAGCTGGGCCAGTCCGAAACGCTCGGGGGAATCGATGGCCATGACGTTTGCCTGAGGGACGTTGACGCCCACTTCGATGACAGTAGTGGCAACTAGCACATGGACTTCGCCTGCGGCGAAACGTTTGAGAATTTCATCCCGCTGGGATTCGTCCATCTGGCCGTGGATGCCCTCTATCACGACGGTCTTGTCGAAGGCGCGCAGTTCGTTGACTACATCCTCGACGCTGCGGGCGGGTGCTGCGTTATCGCCGGCGGAACTGCCGTTGTCGTCGGCGTTGACGCGGCTGACGATCCAGTAGCAGAGATTGCCTCCCTTGGCTTCGTTCACGATGAACTTCTTCATGTCGTTGCGCTTGTCGGGGGAGACCAGGCGGGTCTTGATGGGCTTACGTCCTGCAGGCTTTTCCTTGATGGAGATGACCTGCAGGTCGCCGTATAAAGTCATGGCGAGACTGCGGGGGATAGGCGTGGCACTCATGACCAACAGGTCAGGATACTCGCCCTTGGCGAGAAGCGCTTCGCGCTGCCCCACGCCAAAGCGGTGCTGTTCGTCGATGATGACGAAACCTAACTTCGAAAATTCAACGTCCTTCGAAAACAGCGCATGAGTGCCGATGACGGCCTGGCAAAGTCCCATCCGCAGTTCACCCAGAATCTGCCTACGTTCTGCCGCAGGAGTGGCGCCTACCAGAAGTTCCACTCGCATGCCGGCGGCTTCAAAGAAAGGCTTCATCTGCTTGTAGTGCTGTCTTGCCAGAATATCAGTGGGGACCATCAGGGCGCTCTGTTCGCCAGCACCGCATACGGCCAGCATGGCCAACATGGCCACAACAGTCTTTCCGCAGCCCACGTCACCTTGCAGCAAAGCATGGAACTGCTTCTTGCCGTTCAGCCCCGAGACAATCGTATTCAGGGCGGCATCCTGCCCGGCGGTTAGGCTAAAGGGCAGCCTGGTTTTCGCATTCATGACCTGCCCCAAATCCACCTGGCGTTCGTGCCCGCGCAATTTCTGATTTTCGCGACGGCGGATCATACGGAGGCAGAAGGGCAACAGTTCCAAAATTTTCAGCTGGAACTTTGCCTGACGAATGGCGTTAAAATCTGTGGGCAGGTGCAGTGCCTTCAGGTTGTCTACCACGTTTCGGTAATGGAGGTAATCCGTCAGCGCCTTGGGGCAGACATTAGGTAAGGTTAGATTTGGAAAATTGAATACAAACCTGTACCAGTTTCGCATGGCCTTCTGGGTAATACGACTCTTGGTCATGACTTCGGTCATGGGGTAAACTGGTAAAATCTGGCCGTTGAATTGCTCGTCGGCATCGAAGGGCTGCATGTCGGGGTGGGTCATCTGGAACCCACGGTATTCGCCAACTATACCTGTTACCAGCCAGTGGCTGCCGGGCTGTACGCGCCTGCTCTGATAACTAGCCCCTTGAAAAAAAGTCAGCGAAATTTCGCCGGTGCCGTCGGTAAGGGTGGCCACAAAGCGGCTAGTCCTTCCGCGGATTAGACCAGCCCTGGTGACGGTTCCAATCAACACGACTCGGTCCCCTACATGAAGGTCGCCAATTTTAGAAACCTTGGTCTGGTCCAGATAAGTTCGGGGAATGTTGTAAAGAAATTCAGAAAGGGAGCTGATGCCTGCGGACTTTAGCGCGTCAAGACTTTTAGGCCCCATCTTGGGAAGGTGCGACAAATCCATCGGCTCACCTTACTTGCTGGACTTCTTGGCTTCTTCTGCGCGTTCGCGAGCCTTTTCGCGGGCGGTCTTTCCAATCAGGTTGGTATTCTTCCAGGTAAACAGCTTGACCGGGTTGCCGTCATCGTCAAGAACCTTGATGCCCTTGGTGTCCACAGCCTTGATCAGGCTGCTGAGCTTGTCTAGCAAGTCGTTCAGCATATCCACGGTTTCGGTGGAGGTAATAAGCTGGTTGGCCAGGGAGTTCTGTTCTATGCTGAGGATGATTTCGTTGGTGTGGGCGACCCCTTCAGAAATGACCTTGAGCGCGCTGTCTGCCATCTGGACTTTTTCGTTGACAGTCTGCTCAGCTACCTTAATGGCGGTGTCAGCCTGCAAGGTTACGTCGATGAGAGTTTCGCTGGCGTTGTCGATCTGTGCGAATACGTCCTTGAGTGCAGGCTGAAGGATTGAAAGCTGCCGTTCCACATTCTTGGCGATTCCCTCGATGGTTGTCATGGCGTTTTCGACCATCTGGATGGCGGACTTGTGGGTGGAATCCCCTTCGACAATCATAAGGACCATGTGGCGGATGACATCCATCTGCTCGTTCACATTTTCAATGTAACGGAGGACTTCGGCGATGCCCGGCTGGAATGTTCCCGTATGAACATAATCTTCGGGAAGAACATTTCCGGTCTTGGAGGGGATAATTTCTAGACGGCGCTGACCCATGATGGCGTAGTTCACGTTGTTGAACTGGGAGCCTTCTCGGAGGATGATGGGTTCGTTAAACTTGATTTGCACGCGGGCGCGGTCGCCAAGCCAGGTGACGGAGCCAATGGTTCCGACAGTATAGCCACGAACAACCACCTGGTCTTCGGGCTGCAGGGTTCCCAACTCAGGAAAGTCCACCAAGGCGGTCTTGGTTTCTTCGTGGTGGGCGTTGTACATGCTGTAGGCCACAACTACGAATATCAACAGCAGTGCGACTATGCTGAGGTATCCCAATGTGCGGTCAGAAATCTTCATGGCTACCAATATAGAAAAGATTTTCCCAAGACTCGATGGACTTCGGCCTGGTCTACGGCCCCTTGTTGCACAAGTCTGCGAGCTGAATCCTGCAGGTCCCCGTCGGCAAATGATCCGTTGGGCAGGAGCAATTCTACAATGGCCTGTCGCCCTCCGTTTTTCAATCTGACAAGACGCTGGGCCATAATGCCCAGAAGCGATTCTTCCAGGAGGTTACGCTGAATGCCCAAATCCTGCAATCGGGTGAAAGCGGCCTTTGCGCTATTGGTGTGCAGGGTAGAAAGGACCAGGTGCCCGGTCTGGGCGGCGCGAATTGCAATCTTGGCTGTTTCCGAATCGCGGATTTCTCCCACAAGGATAACGTCGGGATCCTGACGTAAAATAGACCGTAGTGCCGAGGCGAAGGTAAGCCCGCATTTTTCGTTGACTTGAACCTGATTGGCCCCGTTCAGAGTGTATTCTACCGGATCTTCGATAGTGACTACGTTGATTTTTCTTTGGATGATTTCCTGAAGTCCTCCGTGAAGCGTTGTGGTCTTGCCGCTGCCCGTTGGGCCCGTAACCAAGAACAGCCCCTGAGGGGATTGGAATATCCGCTGGAGGGTTCGTTCAATTTTTAAAGAGAAATGAAGGGCGGCGAGTCCCCGAGGTGCCTCGCCTTGGTCCTGCCTTTGTGGCAGCAGGCGAAGAACGCATTTTTCGCCACCTTGAACGGGGAGCGTGTTGACTCGGACATTTGCGGTCCCCTGGAGCCCGCAGTAGGTAAAGCTCCCGTCGTGGGGAATCCGCCTGTCGGTAATGTCGATTTCTGCAAGAATTTTCAGGCGTACAAGAATCGGGTCGGCGGTCCAGAGGGGCAACCTCTTGAAATCTTCAAGAAGTCCGTCCCTGCGAAAACGGATCCGCAGTTCATCTTTTAATGGTTCCAGGTGGATGTCTGTGGCACCTGAATCGACGGCTTGCTCCAGCAAGTTGTCTACGAGATTGATAATAGGTTCCGCTTCCCAGGAGTTGGTGGACTGCTTTAGAATATCTTCGGTAAGTTCCTGGCTGGTGTTGCGGTTGGCGTATGGACTTTGGCTGATCATCCTGCGGATTTGAGCCGGCGAAAATTCCTGCGGCGTTATGTGGCTTACACTCAGTTCCTTTCGGAGTTTCTCTAGCAGGAACTCATCGTATTTGTTGGGGACGGCAACCGCCCCTTCTATGGGGCAGACTCCGATACGTCTTAACCATTGGACACTTATCTTATTCATCTACTGAATTATACAAATAAAGTATAACGTTTTGTGTCGCATATTGTTTGCAAAATAAAAAGCCCCGCGAACGAGTTCGCGGGACCTTCTCTCTCTAATGTACTAAAATGTTAGTCGTTCTTGTTGCGCTTTACCTTGTTTGCCACAGCCTTGGCGCCCTTCTTGACCTTGCCGAAGATGGCGTTGGGCAACCAGAAGAAGGTAGGAATCAGGTACATGGTAAGGATTGCAGACACAATCAAACCACCCACAGAAGCGATACCCATAGGCTGGGTCATAGCTGCCACATCACCACCCATTGCAAATGCCAGCGGAAGCTGAGCCACAACGGAAGCAAGTGTTGCAAGCACGATGGCCTGGAACTTGGACTTTGCTGCGGTCATCACAGCGGAACGTCGTCCCATGGCACCGCTTCGTAGCAGTCGGTTTGCTTCGTCAAGCAATAGAATAGCGTTGTTCACCACCACACCGATAAGCATCACGATAGCCATCAATGCAATCATGGACAGAGCCTTGCCTGTAAAGATGAGGCCCAGGAACACACCGATTGCACCCATAGGAATGGTGGTCATGATGATGAAGGGCTGTGCGAAGCTTTCCAGCAAAGCCACCAGCAAGATGTAGGTCATGAGGATTGCCATGATGATTGCTGCGATAAATTCTTCCACCATGTCGTTCTGCATGTCTGCGTTACCGCCGAAGCCCGTGGTAACACCATCAGGAAGCTGATCCTTCATTTCTGCAGCAAGAGCGCCAACCTTACCCATGATTTCACCAGTGGTGTGACCCGGGAGCAAGTTCATAGAAACGTCAATTCGGGTGCGCTTACGCTTACGTTCGATCTTGGTAGGACCTGCACCGTCTTCGATGAAGAAGAGTTCCTTTGCAGAAACGTAACCCTTGGGGGTCAGCATGGGGAGGTCTTCAATGTCGGCGTGAGTTGCGCGGTCCTTTTCCTGCATACGGAAGTAGACGTCGTATTCTTCACCGTTTTCAGAGTAGGTACCAGCTTCGTAACCGCTGACTGCGATGTAGTTGTAGGTAGCCATCTGCTGGACGGTGGTTCCGTAGTCTGCCATGGCCTGGCGATTCGGAATCATACGGATTTCAGGCTTACCAGCTTCGTAGCTGGACTTGATTTCAACGACACCTTCAATCTTTTCGGCAACGGCAGCCTTGAGAATGTCGGCGGCCTTGATCACGGAGTCTGCGTAAAGACCGCTAACTTCAAGCACCACGTCACCGGCGGAGTTGTTACTCATTTCGGAAGCGGAGGTGCTCTTGACGGAAATGTAAGCGTCAGGAATGTCGGCCAGGTAAGGACGGATGGAGTCCACGATTTCGTCGGTACTGCGGGTACGGCCTTCCCAGCGCTTGATCATCTTGTAACGCATCTTGGCCTGATTTACGGAGGTAAAGCCGCTTTCGCCACCCACCGTCACACTGTACTGGCTGATTTCGGGAATGCCCTTCAGGCGGGATTCAATGATCTTGGTAACGCTATCCGTTGTTTCGATATTGGTACCCACAGGCATTTCCAAAGTCACGGCCATCATACCCTGGTCCTGACGGGGAGAAAGTTCCACAGTCATGTGGTTCTTTACCATGTAGCCCACGAACATCACCATGGCGACAAGGGCGCCAACCTGGAAAATCACACCGAAAATGGAGAGTGCAAAGCTAAGGGTCTTGAGGTAGACAAAGCGAACACCGTTCATGATGGCGGGGAAGATGCCCATGATGGCACCAAAGATTCGACCGATAATGCCAGGCTTTTCTTCGATGATGTTGCCATTCTCGTCACGCTTCTTGCCCTTGAACAGGTAGGCTGCCATCAGCGGGGTAAGAGTGAAGGTGATGAGGAGGGACACAACCGTTGCGAACACCATGGTCATACCGTAGGTCTTGAAGAAGATACCCACGATGGACTTCATGAATGCAATAGGCACGAACACGCAAACGTTGGTGAGGGTAGAAGCCATAATGGCCACCATGATTTCAGAAGTACCCTTATAGGCAGCTTCCTTGGGATCAAGGCCTTCTTGCAACTTGGCGTTAATATTTTCAAGCACCACGATGGAGTTGGTCACCAACAGACCCACTGCAGAAGAAAGAGCCATCAAACTCATCATGTTGATACCGAAACCGGCGAAGTACATGAGGGTAAAGGAACCCACCACGGAAATCGGCATGGTCAGTGCTGCGATAAGCATGGTTGAAAGCTTACCCAGGAACAGGAGCAACAAGACGGAGGTCAAGAGAATTGCGACGATAATGTTCTGAATCACGTTATCGATAGATTCGCTCACTGCTTCAGACTTGTCGTAGACCAGATGGAGTTCGAAACCAGGAGGCAGAGTCTTGTTGACTTCATCCAGACGCTTGATCACACCCTGGGCGACTTCCACCACGTTTGCGTCAGAGCGCTTCTTGATATCCAGAGAAACAGAGTTGATGCCGTTGAAACGAGATGCAGAAGTAATGGTCTTGACGGTGTCCTTCACCTTTGCGACTTCGCCCAGCTTGATAACGCCAGAAGCGGTGGGGAGGTCCAGGTTGCGGATTTCATCGAGGCTGCGGAACTTACCGGCAGTACGCACAGAAGTATTCTTGCGCTTACCGATGACTTCACCCACAGGGTTGTTGATGTTAGAGGCTCCGTACATACCCATCATGGTAGCGATATCTACGCCACGGTTCTTGAGCATGTCCTTGTCCAATTCCACAGAAATCTGACGGGTGGTACCACCGAAGATATCGACGCTAGCAACGCCGGGAACGGAAGTGAAGAGCGGCTGAATGTCGTCTTCCACCTTCTGGCGGAGTTCGGTAGAGTTTGCGGGACCGGTGAAGGAGATGGACATAATTGCAGAGGCGTTAATGTCCACCTTGGAAATGATGGGAGCTTCCGCTGCATCGGGGAAGTCGGCTGCAGCCTGCTCCACCTTGGCGCGGACGTCGTTTGCGGCCACGTCAACGTTGATACCCATGTTGAACATGGCAACGATAATGCCGTAGTTTTCCATACAGATGGACTGCACGTAGTCGATACCGTCCACCAGTTCCACCTGTTCTTCGGCGGGTTTAATAATTGTAGATTCGATTTCTTCCGGGTTTGCACCAGGGTAGACAACCACTGCGGTTACAACGGGAATATCGAATTTCGGCATCAAGTCCACCACCATCATACGGTAGGTGTAGATACCGAACACCACCACGGTCAAGATGACCATGAGCATGGTGATTGGTTTGTAAATACTTGCCTTAATCATTCAAAAAGTCTCCCGGGATTATTCTACGATGAGAACCTTGTCGCCGTCGTTCATCTTGGACTGACCTTCGACCATCACGACGTCGCCATCGCTAAGTCCATCTACAATCTGGACATCTCCGTTTGCCTGAACGCCAACCTGCACAATCTTGCGCTTGGCGTTACCTTCGCCATCAACAGTCCATACTGTGTTAAGACCGTTGCGGTAAACGATTGCTTCGGCAGGAACGACTACGCCGCTAACCTGCTGCATGTCCATGTCCGCTGTAATGTACATGCCGGGGAGGAGCTTCTTGTTCTTGTTATCGAAAGTAACTTCAACAGGGAAGAAGCGGGTCTGGGGATTGGCAGCCAGAGGAATAGTGGTCACCTTACCCTTCACCTTCTTGCCGTCGGCGAGGGTAACAGTTGCTGCAGCGCCCTTCTTGAAAAGACCGATGTCCTGGCTGGTAATGTTCAGCTTCAGGATGACCTGGTCCAGCTTTGCGATGGTGCAGAATGTACCCTGTCCCGGAACCTGTCCCACCTGGAACTTCATTTCGGTAACGACACCGGAAGAAGGTGCCAAAATCTTGTTTGCACGTTCCAAAGTTTCCAAGTTCATCTTGGCAATCTTCAGCTGCAGTTCCTGGGAATCCATATCCTGCTGAGTGATGCCGCCCTTGGCGTGGAGATCGCGCATACGTTCGGTTGCCTTTTCCAGGAGGGCAATCTGTTCCTTGGTCTGTTCCAACTGGGTGTTGTCTGCGGAACGTACGTATTCTGCGAGAACCTGATCCTTCGTGACGTTGCTGCCGACCTTTACGTTGATTGCGGCGAGAGGATCGTTCATCTTGGAAATGGCGTAAGTCTGCTGCATGCCTTCGATGGTGCCGCTGAACTTGCGCACGTCGGTAAGCTTGGCCTTGGTTGCCTTTACGACGCGAGCGGGCTTGCCATTCTGCTTCTGGATTTCTTCGATGGTTGCAACCTTGGGCTTGTTTTCCTTTTCATCCTTTTTGAGGTCGCAGCCGGCGAAAAGCAGGGAGGCTGCCATGAGAGTTACGATTGTCTTAACGGTCTTGTTCATTTTCTTCCTCTTTTCTCTTAATATTCACCGGTTGCCTGGAGCAGAGCTTCGTATGCGGAGTTCCAGTTCTTGAGGGCTTCGAAGTATTCCAGCTTTGCCTTACGCAGGCTTACCAATGCGGTAAGCAGGTTTATCTGGGTTTCTCGGCCAACTTTAAAAGCTGCGTCGGTTAGATCGTAATTTTTTTGTGCCAGCTCTACGGAACGTTTCTTCATGTCGATTTGCTGACGTGCGTTTCCGAGGGTGCTGAGGCAGGATTCAATCTGCAGGCGGAATCCGCGTTCTGCCTGGTCCTTGAGAATCTGGGTGGAACGCAAGTCGGATTTTGCCTGGGCAACCTTTTCGGTGGTCTGCTTACCATTGAAGAGGTTCATGGTGACGGCAAGAGCGATATACTTGTTGATGTTCTTGTCCCAGTTAGGTGCATCCCACTTGTAGAATTCATTCTGCTTGTTTGAATATTCTACACCGCCCACAAGTACAACGGTAGGCTTGAAACTGCCTTCTTCGATGTCAACCAACTTGGTGTCGATTTCTTCCTTGGCGGCAAGCTGAGCCAGTTCCTTGCGGCGCTTCTTGACACCTTCCATGGAAAGGTCCGGCATAGGGGTCTTTTCGGGGTCGCGGAATTCACCAGTGAACTTTACTTCGGGATCATAGGGGAGGCCCATGATGTTGAGAATGCCGTTGCGTGCCACGATCTGAGTCTTCTTGAGGCCTTCGATACCCGACTTGAGGCCATCCAGTTCCAGCTGGGCGCGGACAACGTCCAGTTCTGTACCGAGGCCGCTCTGGTATGCCTGAGTGGCCAAATCCACGGCGTTCTGGAGGAGTTCCATGGTCTCTTCGGTGACGGCAACGGAACTATCCAGGAAAATGACGGTGTTGAAGGCTTCATCAACCTGGGCGCGGACGTCATTCTTGGTCTTTTCGAGGGTGATTTCGCTGGCGAGCTTTGCTGTCTTGGCAATTTCAATACCGGTACCCACCTTGCCGCCGGCGTAAAGAATCTGGGTGGCGGTGATGCCCAAACTGGACTGCCAACGGTATCCTTGAGCTTTCATGGCGGAAACAAGTCCGTCAATGCCGCCTGCGGCAGCCATATCATAGGCAGAGGGGGCGCCGTAATCGGGGTTTTGTGCCATTCCCTTCATGGCATCGGACATATCTGAACTTGCCTTGACGTCATCCAGGCCGAAAATTCGGGTCACTTTGGCAGAGAGATCGATGCTGGGGTATGCATTGCCGTAGCCTTCGCTAACTGCGGACTGAGTCTTTTTCAGGCTTTCTTCTGCAGATTTTACATCGGATGAGTTTTCAAGGGCCACCTTGATAGCTTCTTCGCGGGTATATACCTGTCCTGCGAACGTCTGAGCGGCCATGCTTAGGGCAATTGTCACAGCCATTGTGGCCGAAATAGCAAGTTGCTTAGACATAATTCTCCTGTTTAATTTTTTTACGTGCCAAATTTAGGAAAATGAGGGGGTGATTCAAGGGCTTTTTTCCCTAGGGTCTGTATGAACGGGCCATTTTGGCGTATGAATGAAGAAAAAAATGAAAGAACCCCCTTTTTTAGGGGGTTCTTTTACATAAAATGTAAAATGTTTTTGACTCTTTTTTCCTCAAAAATGGTTGTAAATGAGGTAAAAAAGATGGAAAAATTACATCAAACCGGGGATTTTCATGCCGCCTGTAATGTCGGAAATGCTGGACTGGGTGGCTTCATCTTTTTTCTTGACAGCGGAGTTGATGGCAGCCATGAGCAGGTCTTCCAGGGCTTCCACGTCGTCCTTGTCTACGGCATCCGGGTTGATCTTGATCATGGTGACCACGCCCTTACCGTTCATGGCGATCTTGACCATACCACCACCGGCTTCTGCTTCGAAACTCTGGGCTTTAAGATCGCTCTGGGCCTTCATCATCTTGCTCTGCATCTTCTGAAGGTCTCTCAACATTTTGCTCATGTCCATAGTATTATTCCTTTCTTATGTTCAAAAATGCGTGTCTAAATTGACTTTTTTCTTTTTTTTATAAATGTTCGCAGTTAAAATATGCTGATTTTATACAAAAAGACGAAAAATTTGGGCAAACATAGTTTTTTTTAGTTGTCCTGCTCCGCCATTTCGAGGTCTTCTTCGGTCTGTTGCACGGTAACCTGGCGCTTGCTCTTGCGGGAATAGATTAGTTCCGCATTGAAAAGTTCCTTGAGGCGTTGGAGGCCCGGCTCCTTCTGGATATCCAGTTCATAGGGGGACATCTGGGCCTGCATTCGTTGGTGAAGTTCCTGGGCGTTGAGGGCACGGGTCTTCACGGAGAGTGCAACCGGGGTCTGTAGGCAATTTTCCAGAATCTGCTTTAGACGTTCCAGGTATTCCGGGTGTTCTTCCATCTGCTTGGGGCCCCAGGCGTCTTTACCGGCGTCGCCTACATAAGTCAGGGCGATGGGGAAGGGGGTTTCCTGGATGTTGCCCGTTTCAAGCACGGAATCGTTGAGGGCCACAGAAAAGGCGAAGTCTCCGTCATCGTTGATGCGGTTTCTGATGGAACCCCAGGCGGCAGCCACTTCGTAGCGGCTGTAGACGTCGCCGTAGTAACCTCCAGAGATGCCCCTTTCCATGGCGGCAAAGGGATTTTCGGCGGCTTGCTGGAGTGCCTTGGCTTCTTCCTGGGCGTCCAGCATATTCTGGACATCAGTTACTTTTTTTTTTAGCGCCTCTTGGTCAGCACTGGCCGAGGCGTTTGCGGGATCGTTGATGGCGGCAAGAGCTCGCCTCAAGTCGACGATTCTGTCGAGCCATGCCATTCGGGCGAATGTTGTTTCTACCAGAAGGCGGGGGTTGGTGCTGTAACGCAGTGTACCCTGGAGGTCGATCAGCATCTTGGAAATGCGGAGGATGTCTACGTTGCCAAGGCCGGGAACGGCGCTCTTGTACTTGGAGTACATTTCGTCGGAGACGTTCAGGGCGTCGGCGGTAAAGGCGTCCAGACGGGAGTACAGCAGGTTACGGAGGAACTTGCCGAAACCATCCAGCAGGGGAGTAAATTCGATACCGCGCTTGCAGGCGTCATCGACCATATGGAAGCAGGCCTTGAGGTCGTGGCTTTCGATGGCATTAATCAGCGTGAAGAACAGTTCTACAGGGGGAATGCCCAGAACGCTGCGTACGGCTTCGGCGGTCATTTCGCTGCCGGTAAAGGCGTAGGCCTGATCGAAATAGGTGAGACCGTCACGCATGGAACCGTCTGCCTTTTCGGCGAACACGTCAAGAGTTTCGTCGGAGGCGTTGATGTTTTCCTGTTCGCAAATGTAGCGCAGACGGCTGCGGACCTGTTCTACAGAAAGGCGCTTGAAGTCAAAACGCTGCACGCGGCTAAGAATAGTCTGGGGCACCTTGTTGACTTCGGTGGTGGCGAAGATAAAGATTACATGTTCAGGCGGTTCTTCAAGAGTCTTCAGCAAGGCGTTGAAGGCACCGGTAGAAAGCATGTGGACTTCGTCGATGATAAAAATCTTGTACTTGCCGATAACAGGCGGGTACTGCACACGTTCGATCACGTCGCGGATATTGTCCACACCGGTATTGGATGCGGCGTCGATTTCGAAAATATCCATGGGATTGCCGCCGGCAAAGTCCTTACAGCTGGGGCATTCGCCACAGGGGTGGAGCGGGTCGCCGCCGGTGCAGTTCAGAGTACGGGCGAGGATACGGGCACTGGTGGTCTTACCGACGCCGCGGGTTCCGGTAAACAGGAAGGCGTGGTGAAGACGGCCCCCTTCAATTGCATTCTGAAGGGTTTTTGCGATGTGTTCCTGACCGACCATGTCGGAGAAAGATTGCGGACGCCACTTACGGGCCATTGCTACGTATGCCATGGGCTGGAATATAGTAAAATAGTTTAAAGGGTAAAGTTTAAAGGGGACATATTAAGGGGGGAGGGTGGAGCCTGCGGCTCCTTTGAGGTATTATAATCGCGCCGGAGGCGCCTAGAGTCACCCTGAGGACGTTCAGGGTTTTATGCACTCATGAGATTCCGAAACAAGTTCGGAATGACAAACGCAAACACTCGTCAAAGCCATATCTCATAAATCCTTTTCACTATTCACTGTTCACCCTTCGCTGTTCACTATTTTATTGTATCTTTAGCAAAAACAAACGAGGTACTAATGAATCCGAATCTTGCTCTTTTGATCCTTTCCTGGCAGGTGGCTTGCCTTTTTCATGAAACTGAAACCGAAAAACTTTTGCCGGGTTCCGCCTCTGCAACTGAAGCCGAAAGCGATGAACTAGACAAGATTCATGACGAACTGACTCCGAACGTAAGTTGGGACGATTTCAATAACACCTATGGCAAGTTCCGCAACGCCAAGGATCGTATTGATGCCTGTGTGGCAGCCATCAAGGGTGAGTCCGAAGAATTTAAGCGTGCTGTGCTGAACGCCATGATCCGCGTGGCAGAAGCTTCTAACGAAGACGGAAACGCAAGCAACATTTCTCCCGAAGAAAAGGCCTTTATTGGCCAGGTGAAGGACGCCCTGGGAGTTTGATAGCTTAGAGCTTATAGTTTAAAGGTTAAAGTATAAAGGAAAAATCCTCGCAGTTGGACTGCGAGGATTTTTTGATGTTCAATCTTTTTTGAAGCCTGAAGCCTAAAGGTTAAAGTTTCTCTTTACGCTTTGACCTTTTCGCTTTCCGCTATCTCAGAACGATGTCGCCGTTAGCAACCAGCTTGTCGCGGAGCTTGTTGTGGGCCTTGTTCACTTCGTCGTCGGTCAAGGTGCGGTCCATGGTCTGGTAGGTCAGACTATAGACCATGTTCTTCTTGCCGGCTTCAATCTTTTCACCTTCGTAGATACTCTTGAGGGAAATCTTGGCAAGGTTCTTGGGATTGAGACCCTTGATGCGGGCGACGATTTCTTCGTGGGTGAGGCTCTTTGCCACTTCCAGGGAGATATCGCGGGTAGAAGGAACCTGACGACTGAAGGCCTGGAAGATAATCTTCTTGTGGCTTTCTTCAATCATCTTGTCCAGGTTAGCTTCCATCACATAGGTTTCGTAACCGATTTCGAAGGACTTGGCTACAGACGGATGCAGGGCGCCCATGGTGCCGAGAACGGTCTTGCCGCAGACGATTTCGGTCTGCTTGCCCGGATGCATAAAGGCTTCCAACTTTTCGGGAACGCGGAATTCGACAACGAGACCGCAGCGCTTGAAGAAAGACTGGACCAGACCCTTGAAGGCGGCAAAGTCAATCTGAGCGGGCTTGTCGTTCAGCGGGTTCACGTCGAATGCACCAGCAACGGTAAGGGCGATGAGGTTGGATTCGTCAAAGCCGTTGTCGCGGACGTCGGCACGTTCTCGCTTGAACTGACCCTTGGCCACTTCGAATAAGCGAACGGAGCCCGGACGGTTCTTTTCGTTTTCTGCAACGTTCTTCAGCAGGTTGGGCAACAGAGAAGTGGGAACGACGCCCAGTTCTTCGGACAGCGGGTTCAGAAGTGCTGCGGGGTTTGCACGACGGTCAGAAGCGTCGGTGCCGAAGAGAGCCTCGGTACGAGCCTTGCTGGTAAAGCGCAAGTTCAAGCATTCATGGAGACCCATGGCACTCAGAGTTCTGCGGATCTTGCGGTTCATCTGTTCCACAGCCGGCAGTTCGTTGGGCTGCATGGTGAACTTGGGCAGGCTGTAAGGAATGTTGTCGAAGCCTACGAGACGTGCCACTTCTTCAATAAGGTCAACTTCGCGTTCCAGGTCCGGACGGTTACCCGGAATTTCGAAGGTCATGGTTTCGCCGTTCTCTGCAGCCAGCTTCAGGTTGATGCTGGTGAGGTGCTTGCGGATCACGTCGGCAGCGATGTCCATGCCGATGATCTTTGCAACGCGGGAAACACGGAGGTCGATCTTGGTCAGTTCCTTCTGGTGGTCTTCGCCGGTGTATTCCACGCAACCCTTCAGAACCTTGCCGCCAGCCACTTCCTGGATCATGGCGCAAGCGTACTTGCTGTATTCGTCCTGGGTGGTGGTGTCGATGCCACGTTCGAAGCGGTAGCTGGAGTCGGAGCCGATGCCCAGACGCTTTGCCTGCTTACGGACGATGGTGGGGTTGAAGTAGGCGCTTTCCAAGAGAACGTTCTTGGTGGTGTCCACAATTTCGGATTCTACGCCGCCCATGGTGCCGGCTACGGCTACGGGACGGTCGCCATCGCAAATGACCAGTTCAGCTTCGGTCAGTTCGTGGTCGGTGTGGTCGATGGTCTGGATCTTTTCGCCCTTCACAGCGCGACGGACCTTGATCATGGAACCCTTCAGCTGGTCCATGTCAAAGCTATGGAGGGGCTGACCTACGTCCATGAGGATAAAGTTGGTAACGTCCACAACGTTGTTGATGGAGTTCATGCCAACGGTGTGGAGGAGTTTAGCCAGCCAGCTGGGGCTCTGCTTGACTTCAACGCCCTTGATGACGCGGGCGGTATAGCGGGAGCAACCGCAACCGGGGATAACTTCAACAGATGCTGCGGAGGATGCGGGTTCTGCTTCTTCAACCAGGTTGTAGGCCAGGGGCTTCAGTTCGCGACCGAACTTGGCTGCCAGTTCGCGGGCGACACCGCGGTGGCAAAGTGCGTCGGGGCGGTTGGGGGTGACGTTCAGTTCGAAGCAGACGTCGTACATGCCCAGGCTTACGAAAGGAGTGCCGGCGGGGATGGAGTCGTCCAGAACCATGATGCCACCGTGGTCGTCGGAAAGACCGATTTCGTCTTCAGCGCAAATCATGCCGAAGCTTTCTACGCCGCGGATCTTGGACTTCTTCATCTTGAGGACGGAACCGTCGCTCATGGGAAGTTCTGCACCGATAGGAGCGAGAACTACGGTCTGGCCTGCTGCAACGTTAGGTGCGCCGCAAACCACCTGAACAACTTCCTTGCCGTTGTCGACTGTGGTGATGTGGAGGTGATCGCTGTCCGGATGGTTTTCGCAGGTGAGGACCTTTGCCACCACCAGCTTGTCGTAAACCTTACCCGGTTCTTCGATGCCTTCAACTTCCAAACCGATGGAAGTCAATGCCTTTTCGATTTCTGCCACAGATTCGGGCAAATCCACATGACGCTTCAGCCAACTTAAAGAAACTTTCATCTTTTATTCCTTTTTTAACTGCATCCTGTACTGCAATCTTTTTTAAAGACAGCAGGCTCTTGTGCAGCCCATAAATTACGCGGGACAATTTAGAAATAATAAAAGCCTCGGTCTTGGGACCGGGGTGTTAAAATGCGTTTTGACAGCGTTGGAGACTTTTTGGGGCTGGACCTAGGCGAACTTTAATGCGGGCAGGATTTCTTCGACGAATGCAGTAATCCAGTCGGGGGTTGCATTTAGGCAAGGAATACGCTTGAGTCGAGGACCGCCAGCACTGTAATAGATCTGAGACACCTCGTCGTCAATTTCGTAGATGGTTTCCAGGTTGTCGGTGGTAAAAACTGGACTTACCACAACGACGGGTTTGTTTTGTTCGCCCAGCTGCTGCAAAGTCTCTGCCAGTGATGGCCCCAACCACTTTCCAGAGGGGAGCTTGCCGGGCTTGTACTTGCTTTGGTAAACCAGGTGGGCTTCTCCGCTGAATTTGTCGCCTGCAATTTCTGCGAGGCTTTGGCAAATGCTCTTGAAACTTTGTTCGCAGTCGCTGCGGTAAGGGTCGCTTGCGTTTTCTACACGCCAACTTTGGATCGAATGGAATGACACAAGAAGGGTGTCTTCCTCTTCGATTTGCTCGCTAATGGTTTTTGCCACTTCTCGGGCCCAGGCTTCATTTTGGCAGAAACCTGTGGCAGATAAAATCTTCCCCTTGAACTTGATTTTCCTGGCACAGTCCAATACGTTGTCGATGGCTGCCTGTGTGGTAACGCCAGATCGCTGCGGGTACAAAGGCAGCATGTGAACTGTGTCGACACCGTCTTTTTCAAGTTGCTTTAGGGTTTCGCTAATGGATGGAGTACAGCCGTATTGATAGGCGAGACGGATTGTGACGTAGTCTTCAACCTTGTGCTGTTCCAGTGCGTCCGATGTGACGAATTTCCTGCGGAGTGCCGTCAGAAATTCTTCAGAGTACGTTACCAGCGGCATTTCCTTGAAATCGTTGCTGTTAAACATCTGAAGGTATTTGTCGTAACTAGAAAATTTGCCCTTTGGCAAAATGACGAACTTTAATAGCAGCTTCCAAAATAAGCTCTTCTTGCCTATGGTATGCCAGTCTCCAAGAAACTGATGGAGATAAGTCTCGATGTCATCGACATCAAGATTGGCGGGGGAGCCTAATTGAACCAGAAGAAGAGCGGTTGACATTACCTGCGGCGGCTCTGCTGGAAGTTGTTTTCCTTGCGTTCGTAGGGCTTGCGCTTCAGCTGGTCTAGAACAGATTGCAGTTCCTTGGGCAGGGGGCAATCGAAAACTTTCTTTTCGCCCTGCCAGTCGAATTCCAGACGGCAACTGTGGAGGAATAGACGGTGCAGGCCCAGCTGCTTCTTGATTTCGCGATTCAGGGCGAAGTCGCCGTAGCGGGAGTCGCCCAGCAGGGGGTGACCGATGCTTGCGAAATGGGCGCGAATCTGGTGCATACGACCGGTTTCCAATTTAATCTTAACCAGGTCGAAACCGATGTAATGCTGCTTGACGCGGTAATGGGTGACGGCCTCCTTGGCGTCCTTGGAGTCTTCGCCAACTTTCATCTTGCTACCCTTGGCGGCGTCGGTGCGGGTCAGTTTTTCGCTGATGGTGCCGCGGTCCTTGGAAAGGTTGCCCTTGACCAGGGCGAAGTAATACTTGTCTACTTCGTGTTCGCGGATCATGCGGGTAAGTTCGCGGAGGGTGTCGCCGTGGAGGGCCACCATGATCATGCCGGAAGTTTCCTGGTCCAGTCGGTGGGCGATGGTGGGCTTGAAGTCCAGATCTTCCTTGCGGCCCCATTCCCACAGGTATTCCACCAGGCTTTCGCCGGGCTTGGTGCCGGAACCGGGCTGGCTTGCCAATCCCGAGGGCTTGTTCACGATCAGATAATCTTCGGTCTGGATGACGATGTCCAGTTCCTGAGCGCCCCAGTTGGACTGCTTCTCGGCGCCAGACATGTTCTTGCCCCAGGTGGATTTGTTCTTGGCGAAGCCTGTGACCGCAGATTTGTCGCGGTTTGCGCCTGCTGCGGAACCCGCTGCACCGGGGAAGGAAATGATGTTGGATTCGCCTGCCTCGTAGGCGGCTTCTACTTCGGCCTTGATCTGTGCGGACTGGGCGCGGCTCATGTCCTTTTCTTCTTCGGAAACGGACTTGAAGTTTTCATAGATGTTTACCAGATCGCCTTCCTGGAGCATCTGGTTTGCCTTGGCGACCACGCCATTGACGCGGACTTTCTTCTTGCGGATGACGGAGAAGAATACGGAGAGGGATTCCTCGGGGAAAGCCTTGCGGAGGAATCGGTCGAGACGCATATTTGCGAAGTTGCGGTCAATCTGGCGAGTAATCATGTTTTAGTGGTTAGTGATTAGTGGTTAGTGATTGGTGATTAGTGGATGGTGAATTCCTTTCTACTGTCTACTAACCACTGTCTACTGTTTACTTCTCTTTGCGTAGTGGGCTAGACGGATGCCATCGGCGGCGCTGGTGACGATTCCACCGGAGTAGCCGGCACCTTCACCAAGAACGTAAAGACCCTTGGTGTTGACGCTTTCTAAAGTTTCGTTATTGCGGGTGATGCGGAGGGGAGAACTGGTTCGAGTTTCCGGCGCCACAATCAAACCTTCTTCAATAAAGCCTGGAATCTTCTTGTCAAAATTCTGGAAGCCTTCTGCCAGGGAAGCGCAGATGGTCTTGTCCATCCAATCCCACATATTGCTGTTTACCAGACCGCAGGGGTATGTGGTCTTGGGCAGATCCTTGTCGACGCGTTTTGCCAAAAAGTTCTTGATGGTCTGGGCGGGAGCGGCGTAGTTCTTACCGCCAACTGCGTAGGCGTCCGCTTCAATTTTGCGCTGCAAGTCAAGACCGCCAAAGAGGGTGCCGGCAGTCTTGATATCGAAACCTTCTGCACCCGGTGTAATAGGAACTGCGATGGCGCCGTTGGCCAAAGGACCGTTTCGATGGCTGTAGCTCATGCCGTTGGTGGCGAGAGTGCCGGGTTCTGAAGCGCAGGGCACCAGGACACCACCGGGGCACATGCAGAAACTGTAGGCGGAACTGGTCTTGTTCAAGGTCGGCGTGGCCAAAAAATATTCTGCGGAACCGGTAAGCTTTGTATCGATGTCGCGACCCAGCTGGCGCATGTTGATAAGCATCTGCGGGTGTTCTACGCGAACGCCCATGGCGAACGCCTTGCTTTCGAGAGAGACTCCGCGAGCATGGAGCATTTCGTAAATGTGCCGTGCAGAATGACCTACGGCGAGAACCAAGGCCTCGCAAGGCTGCCAATGGCTGGGGCAGATTTCTGCGAAGTCTGCAGAAGGAACTTCTCCCAAATTACGGCGGGACACGTCCCGCAGCTTGATGCCGCAAATCCGTCCGTCCTTGATTTCAATATCTTCCAGGGTAGTGCTGTAATGAATCTTGCCGCCAAGGCGTGCGATTTCTGCACGGAGCTGACGTAACATAAGCACTAGACGATCCGTACCGATGTGGGGCTTCGCAAAAGTGACCACCGATTCGTCCACGCCAAAGCTTACCATGTCCTTCAAAACTGCTTCGGAGAACAGGTTGCGACTGCGGGTGTTCAGTTTTCCATCACTGAAGGCACCTGCGCCACCTTCGCCATAGAGCACGTTGCTGTATGCATTGAATTTTCGGTCTACAAAGAAACGGCGGATATCCCTAAAACGTTCTTCTACCAGTTTGCCTTGTTCGTAGAGGTCCACAGAAAAACCCTTGCGAAGCAAGTGTAGGGCTGCCCACAATCCGCTGGGACCTGCACCGATCACATCCACATGGCCTGCCATGGGAACGGTGTTGCGTTGGGGATCATTTTCCAGGGATTCGGTTTCTCGTGTGGCGGCCACCAAGCCCTTGGCGTGATTGCCCGTGGCTCGCAACTGGCGCTTTACTTCAAAAATGACATTGTAAGACCACTTTGGGTCTCCCTTACGGCGGCTATCCAGAGAAAAACGTTCCACTTCCAGATTGAAGATTTCTTCGGGATGGATTCGCAATTCCCGGGCCAAAGCGGCTCGGTACTCACCCTTTTTGGCGAGGGCGACGGAAAGTTCTCTGTAGCGGTAAGTATACATCAACCCAAAGGTAGAAATTTACAGCGTACCTTCGTAAACCACAAGACGTTTTCCGTCGATGGTGACGGCCATGCCGCTTTCCAGAGCGTTGAAGGCACCCTTGGCTTGGGCGAGCCATACCAGGCGGGGGTTGATCAGAGGCAAGGTTTCTGCAGGAATTCTGCTTTCGCCGTCTACAATTACGCCGCGAACGTCTCGGAGTACGGGAATGTATTCTTCGGTCAGAGTGTTGCACAGCAAGATTTCGTTGCTGTCGCGACGCAGAAGCATGTAGGCTTCGGTGGGGGTCTTTGCGCGAAGGATACGGCCGTTGGCGCGGGCAATATCTGCAGAGGCGCAGCCGCCCTGTTCGCCCTTCACCAGTTCGTTACCCACGTGGAGGACTCGGATGGTGTTCACAATTTGTGCGCTAATGGGGTAGCCGGAAGCCATGACGATGCGGTCGGAAATGTGGACGGCTCCTGCGTCGTAGGCGCTCTTGATAGCGTTCTGCACCATGGAATCGGAGTCGTTTACTTCTTCGGCAAACAGAGGGAATACGCCCCAGTTCAAGAGGAGCTGGCGCTTGACCTGTGCGAAGGGAGTTACAGCAAGGATCGGCTGACTGGGACGGAACATGCTGATCATGCGGGCGGTGTTTCCGGTAAGCGTCGGCGTGATGAGGGCAGCGGCGTTCACTTCGCGGGCGGTCTGGTAGGCGTTCTGGGAAACGATGCGGCTCATGTCGCCCTGCAGATCCATTTCGAAGGATTCCCGCATCTTCTTGTAGTATTCGGGAGAATATTCTACGGTAACTGCAACGCGGACCAGAGTTTCTACCGCTTCGATGGGGTAGAGACCGTTGGCGGTTTCGCCGGAGAGCATCACGGCGTCGGTACCGTCGAAAATAGCGTTAGCCACGTCGGTCAATTCCGCACGGGTGGGGCGGGGGTGCTGAATCATGGAGTCCAGCATCTGGGTGGCTGTAATGACGGGCTTGCCCAGCTGGCGGCAGACGCGGATGATGTGCTTCTGGGCCAGAGGAATTTTTTCGGTGGGCAGCTGAACGCCAAGGTCACCGCGGGCAATCATGATGCCGTCAGCCGTGGCGGCAATTTCGCGGATGTTGTTCAGACCTTCTTCGTTTTCAATCTTGGCGATAATCTTTGCCTTGGAATTGAGACTATCCAGGTAGCGACGGATTTCCTGGACTTCGCTGGCGTAGCTTACGAAAGAGGCGGCGATAAAGTCTACGTCCTGTTCGGCACCGAACTTGATGTCGTTCTTGTCCTGTTCGCTCATGATGGGAAGGCCGGCGTGAAGACCGATCAGGTTCACGTTCTTCTTGCTTCCGATGGCTGCGGAATTCTTGGCGACGCACCTGACGGTAAAGCCGTCCGTTTCTTCTACGTCTAGTTCCAGGAGGCCGTCGGCAATAAGGATGCGGTGGCCGGGTTCAATCTTCTGGGGCAATTCCTTCCAGGAAAGGCTCAGCTTTGCCGGTTCGTTTTCGGTGGCGCCCTTGGTGAGGGTGTCGTCGACGGTTACCCAAACTTTGTCGCCCTTGTTGAACTGGATGACGGCATCACCCTCGGTATTGCCGGTGCGGATTTCGGGACCCTTGGTGTCCAACATCAAGGCGATGGGTCGCTTGAGGTTGGCAGAAACGCGCTTCACCCTGTCCATGGCATCCTTGTGGGATTCGTGGGAGCCGTGGGAGAAATTGAATCGGGCCACGTTCATGCCTGCGATAATCAGGCGGGAGACAACTTCGTCATCCTTGGTGGTGGGGCCCATGGAGCATACAATTTTCGTCTTGTGGGTGAACATTTTTCGCCTCTTTTTTTTTCGTCAGAAATCAAACTATTAATTTTCGGCGCCAATGATAAAAATTTTTAACACCTTCCCAAAGGGTAAAAGTGAACGTACTAAAAATGTATGAAAAAGGCGGGGCATAAGCCTCGCCTCTCAATGTTCTTTCTATACAGTATGCGGTACTTTTACGCTTACCGTATTAAAAAATGTAGTTCACGCGGATACCGCCGTAGATGTCGGTGTATTCATCGCGCTTGCTATCGGGACGCAGATACATGGCCGTGCCGGCAAACCATTCGCTGCTCCAGTGCTTGGTGTGGTTCACCTTTACGTTCAGACCACCAAGAATATCCATTTCTGTTTCATCCTGTTCGCCATCGTCTTCCCAGGTGGTAAGCAGGTAGCGGAATTCTCCGTTGATGCCAAGCGTCAGGAACTTGTTCATGAGGGGAATCGTCATTTCTTCGTCGACATTGATTTCGGATTCCTTCATTTCGTCGCGAGTATAGTTCTTGAAGCGGGGGCGGACAATTAGGCTGTTCTGGAGAAGGTCTGTTTCCAGAGTCCATGAAAGGGGATAGGTGTGTTCCAGATAATCGGCGCCGCCGAAGTAATAACCCATCTTGCCCCAGGTAGAATCAGCGAGGTCCAGCAAGTTGGCAAGGCTATCCTTGTAGAATTTGGAATAGTCAGATCTGATAGAGAGGACTCCACCCACCTTGACAATGGATTTACCCTGTTTCAGGGATACATCTGCTGCCCAGGTATGTCTGAAAATTCTTTCCTGGAAATTGGAGGCCAGGTAGTCTTCAATGGCATAGCCGGTGTACTGAGCCCAACGTTCTGCGTCTACGGTTGTGGAATTTTCGTTGTCGGTCAGTTCAATAGTTTTCTTTCCCTTGCGAGGTGCAAACCAATCGTCTAGGAAAACTCCGTCCTTGTAGAACTGGTTCACCTGCAACTGGTAGGGACGATATTGAGTGCGGTATTCAAGATTGTAATTCAGTCTTGTAGAAATGTTGTTTGAGATCTTGAATGTGTTTTCTAGAGAGAAATTCTGGATGTACTTGGTTCTGTCGTTATCCAGTTCATGTTCTTCCTGCCAACTGTCGGATGCCTCGTCAAAGAATCCCCAACGGGTTCCTTCACCAAGGCCGAATAGGTTGGTGTTTCCGTGGTTGGCTGCGTTCTCTACGTTAATCTGGTAGGCGAAACCAAGAGTCCAGTAATCTCGGATTTCCTGTTCAATGCGGCCGCCGAATTCGCGGGTGTCGGAAAGCTGGTCTGGGGAACCTGCGCTGTAGAAGTCTTCGCCTACATACTTGACGTGAGCCGAGATAGTTGTCTTGTAGATGCTCCAGTCAAGAGAAGCGCCGATGGCGAAATTCTGACTGCCCCAGTTGAGGCCCATAACGCGGCTGTCTTCGATATCGCTGTCTTCTTCACGCTTGGCAAGTTTCGCATCGCGAATGAGGGTGCGCAAGGAGTCGCGCATCTGGCTGCGGGTGAGGGTGGTGTTGTCTCCGAAAATGTTGTAGAGTTCCTGGTCGCTGAGGGTGCGAATTCGGGATTCGTTGTTCATAAGCTGACGGAGAGTTCCCATGGAACTTACGTTCAGTCCTGCTTCGCTAAATACCTTGTTTGCTGCGCGTTCCTTGGCGACGTCGGCGGTGTCTGCGCGACCTACGGCCACAGAGCCATTCAGTTCAATGTCTCCAGGATAGAATAGCCAGTTTCCGTCGGCGTACATGGTGAAGGAAGTCTGCATCGGTTCGCCGGTACTTCTGCTGGAACCGTCGCGGAGCAGCGGGTCTTCCATTTCGTCGTTGGCGTAAATGATTCCCACGGTGGCGTCGAAACGGCGTACGGGCGCCCACTTGAAGGAGGCTCCGTAGGCAAGACGCTGGGCCTGGAGTTCTCCATCTTCAATGTATTCTTTGTAAATAAGGGGGTGACGGTCATTCCAGGCGTAAGGGCGGCGGGCTTCGCCAAAGAAACCGCCCAGTTCAAAGAGGGGCATGTCTGCGTTGTTTCTGAGGAGCGACATGGTGTAGCCTACACCGAAGATGGGTAGGTTTGACATGTAGATGTCCCCCTGACTTTTCTGGAAGTCACCTAGAACTAAATGGTTGACTTGGTCTGTGTAGGAGAGGGTGACCGGGTTTGGTGAGAAGCGATTCCAGGAGTCTGCAGAGAGGTCTGCGTTAAATTCGATGGTTCGACCGTCTGGAGACTGCATCAGCAAGTAGGCGCTGGCTTCAGCACCGAATCCCGGAACCTGGAATGTATTTTCGTAGGATTTGCCGGTGATGACATGGTGGTAGTTTCCGCCCAGCATGACGTTACCGATGATGTTCCAGGACTTTGCGGTAGAATCCTGCAGGGCGGATTCCTTTTCGCGGGACTTGATCAGGTTTCCGATCTTTTCGTCGGGGTCGGTAATACGTTTCTTGATTCCGAAAATCTGCGGGTCTTCGGAAAGGGCTCCTGCAACAGTTCTGGAATCTACCGTAAAATCGTTGGCGTTACCGGAAATGCTTTCTGAAACAGAATTGTCGAGAACGTCAGCGGCGCTTGCTCCCACGGTATTTTTCGATATGTCGGAATTTTTCAGGGTCAGATGGCTGTTGCCCATATCCAGAATACCATAGCCGTTTTCCTGGATGGTGGTTCCGCTAGCATCAATGTATCCCAGATTGGAATTGTAGATGGCTACGGTGTTCTTCTTGAAGACAACGTTGTCCAGGGAGGCCTCGCCGTAGTTGGATACATGGAGGGCTGCACCCTGGTTGTCGGTAAATTCGCAGTCCGTGATTTCTGCCTTGCCGTTACGGATATAAAGACCGCGACCTGTACTGTTCTTGATAGAACTTCCGTGGAGGTTCAGCCCTGTGTTTTCAATGACGACTCCGTTTTCTGCATCGGTAATGACTGCGTTACGCAACTCGGATCCGTTTTCGCCAGAAATTGTGATGCCCTTCCAATCGCCGGCCTTGGGTGTCCTGGCTGCGGATTTGAAAACGACTGCTTCGGTGCTGATGCCTGCAGCCACAATCTGACCTTCGACTTTCAGCTTGGAACCGGGAGTGAACTGGAGGATGACTCCCGGTTCGATGACCAGGGCCGAAGCCTTGTCTACAAGCAAGTCTCCAGTGACAAGATAAGGGGATTCGCTTGCTCGCAGAAAACCGCGGATGTTTCCGCTGATGGCGGTGCCCCGAAGAATGGGGGACTTCTGTGCTGGGGTCTGTTCTGTCTGGGCTGCGGTTTGAGCTTCTGCCTGAAGTTCAGTTTGTGCAGAGGAAAGGCTTGCTGTTAACGCGATTGCTGTAATAAGAACGTGTTTCATTAGCGAACCTCGTAAATCTTAGTTGCGTTCAAGGTCTCGCCGCTCTTCAGGAATACCTTGATCTTGATTTCGGTAGTCTTTCCTCGGATGATTCCTACCTGCCTGTCAAAAGCTGTTCCATGAAAATCGGTTTCGGTGAGAACGTCATCCTTTTCGCCGGACTGGCTAATGACAATGCGCTTGATAAACTGGGGATTGTTTTCGGGCAGCTCGTTAACCTTGAAACGGATCATCTGGTAAAAACGATTGGTGTGGTTCTGGGGCGGGCGCGGAACGCGGAGGCGGATCTTCTTCGGTCCTTCAACATCCAGGGTGGCATTAGTCTTGGGGAAACATCCCAAGGTCTTGCTAACCTTGCTTGTGTTGCCTGCCAGGTCTTCTGCAGTAAAGTTGTAGTTGTGGATGCCCTTGGTGGTCTTCAAGGTGTATTCACCGGAGTTTCCGTAAATCTGGTCGATGCCCTTGACTCCATCTACATAGGGGGTCAGTATGACCTGGTCACCTTCAGTATCCTTGATATTTAACTTGATAAAGCACTTGAGGGAATCGGTCCTTGTGATGCCGATGGTTGGAGAAATTGTATTGATGGTCTTGCTGTTCTTCTTGATGGCCAGCTTGAGTGTTGCCTTTTCGGTTCCGTATTTTTCAGAATTGTATTCCACTTCCACCAGTTCGCTGTTCCAGTTTTTCCAGGAGTCCTTGATGGATAGGTTGTAACGCAAGTGTCCATCGGGATTGCGCAGGAGCAGGTTGTCAGAAACCTTGCCATCGTGGGTTACCGTAAGGGTGGCATTGGGGTCGGACGGATCAAATCTTCCTTCGATGATGGTCGCAGACGGATCGCTAACGGTAAGGGGAGAGCTGGTGATGAGAGTCAAGGGCTCGTGGCCTGCCACAGAATCCCTGGGGGCGGAACTGACATAGTAAGTGGCCAAGTTTCCGCAGTCAAAGCTGGTCTTTCCCACTTGGCAGGTGACTGTAAATTTCTTCGGACCTTGCTGTTTCGGAGACCATTCCGGGGTGAAGGTGACGGAGCCTTCGTCGGAGTTCTGCATTTCGCCGCCGATACCGACCTTGATGCCCTGGGTGCACTGGCCCTGGATTTTTACGGAGTTTTCGCGGATGGTGTCCGGCAGAGCCTCGAATTCGCAACGCACGCTATCCTTCAATTTTTTCAGGGCTTCTGCACGGAGCTTGTCCAGTTCGCCGGCTTTCTTGAGCAGTTCCTCTTCCGTGATGGTGGAGTCGCCTGCCAGGCTGTCAATCTTGTCCAGGAAATCGGCGTCGGCTCCGGCGCTCAGGTCAATGACGACCAACTTGTCGCGGTGGGTGACAATGGCTTGATTTTCGTGGATGGATACGGCCTGAGTTCCCATGAACATGTCCATCTTACCAAAAATCAGGGCTGCAATGGGTGTCTGGCGTTCGCTAAGTCCTGTCAGACCGTAGGTTCCTCGGATAGCTGCCGTGGCGGTGCCCGTCTTGAACTTGAAATGACTTCCGCCATTCTGTTTCTGGACGTCGAACTTAATCTTGCCCGACTTGATTTCGGCGGTGATGTAATTCTTCCCGTCGTCTGTCATCACTTCGGTCATGGACACCAGGGAATTCTCTTCGATGGAAAAGTTACTTCCGTCGGGGAGGGCGATGATTGCCTGGGATTCCAGCAGGGTACGGATCAAGTCGCTCTGGTTGACCTTGTTTCCAACTTTAAGGTCTTTCCAGTCTCCCTTGCCTTCCTTTTGGGTCGTTACTTCGCCAATGCGGGAACGGACCTTGCCCGAAGCGGACTTGGCGGCGAAGGAGTTGGCTACCAGAAGGGCCAGGAATATCGCGATAACTCTAGAATAGCGTGAACACATATTGCCTCTCGTTCAAAGGGGTCTTCATGTCTTTTGGGGCAAATATAGCTTTAGGGGAAGATGCCTTTTTGTATCAAAAATAAAAGTTTGATGTATTCCGTGGACTAAAACCCCTTGGAGATTTGCTCTTTTGGCGAAAAAAGCTATATATATAGAAGTATTTCATAAAAGGATAGCACTATGGAAGTTGAAGAACTGACCGTTGCATTCAGCGACGAAGACTCTGGCGAAGAAGTCATCAAGGAATTGGGCAAGGAGATCCTCTCCAAGGGCGCATGGCCGACCGTCATGTTCCACTATCAGGAAAAGGATCCCAAGACCGGTGAATTCGGTGAACCTAAGGTTAGCCTCCGTCGTTATCGCAAGATGAACGGAAACTTCAAGGCCCAGGGTAAGTTCAAGATTACCGGCAAGGCCCAGGCTGAAGCTATCATCGAAGTTCTCAAGAAGTGGTACAACATCTAATGGACCCTGCTAGTTATAACATCGACTTTCTTACCGAAGGCGACATCGAGAAGTTCCCTTATCAGGACAAGTTTGAAAAGATGGCTCGCAAACTCCTGGCCGAAGAAGGCAAGGAGAAGGACGTCAATATCGTCATGTGTTCCGACGAATTCGTCCGCGAAATGAACAAGAATTACCGCGGTCTGGACAAGGTGACCGACGTGCTCTCCTTTGAATGGCATGCCGAGTTCCCCGGTGAACCCGAAATGCTGGGTGAAATCTACATCGCCCAGGAACAGGTCCGCAGACAGGCTCCGGAGTACGGCAACACTTTCTACGCCGAACTGAAGCGTGTCATTGTTCACGGCCTTTTGCACCTGTCCGGTTACGACCACATCAAGGCTGCCGACCGCAAGGTGATGCGCGCCCGCGAGTGCGAATTTCTTGGACTTGACCCCTACAAGGAGAAGGACTGATGGAATCTCCTGAAAGTTGGGCGATTGTTTTTTTAATCCTTTTCCTTTTTGTTTCCTTCTCTTTCTCGTTAATCAAGGCTGTGTTCAGTGGCATTTACGCCAAGCGTGATGCCAAGGACCGCGAAGGCCGTGAAGAGAAGGTGGCCGCCCTGGTGGAACTGGGCGGATTCAACGAGACCATTTCCATTGGCCGAATCTTCTGCAATGTGGGTAGCGGTGTCCTGGGATTCTATCTGTTCGAGATGCTCCCCTGGGCAAAGGACTACTGGATTCTTGCGTTCCTGGCCTATATGGTGGTGGCCTGCATCTGCATTTATACCCTTACGGTTTTCTGCGCCAACGTTCTCGGAAACCTGAAACCCGACACCTTGGCCATTGTGCTGATCCCTCTGTTCAAGTGGATCCGCCTGCCCTTTGCGGTACCCGCAAAAATCTGCCACTGGATGTTTGTCAAGATCTTGAAGGTCATGGGTTACGATTCCAAACTCAGCTTCTTGCCCGAAGAACGCCGCGACGCTGTTCAGGCCGACTTGTCTGACGTCCAGGGCGACGATGGCGAAGGTCTGGAAAAAGAAGAACGTCAGATGATTCTGAACATCTTCGACTTTGTGGAAACTCCGGTTCGCGAAATCATGACTCCCCGCGTGGACATGTGCGCCATCGATGCCGATACCAGGCTGGAAGATTTGGTGAAGGTGCTGAACACCGAACGCCATTCCCGCTTGCCGGTGTATAAGGAAACCGTCGACAACATCGTAGGTATCCTTTCTAACCGCGATTTTTTGCAGTGGTACACCGAACATCACGAAACCGAAACTTTCGACATCATGAAGTTGGTGATGCCGCCGGTATTCGTGCCCTACCACAAGAAAATTGACGACATGCTGACCGACCTGCGAAAGACCGGTAACCAGCTGGCCATTGTGGTCGACGAATATGGTGGAACCGCGGGCCTTGTAACCCTGGAAGACATCCTTGAAGAAATCGTTGGCGAAATCCGCGACGAAGACGACGTGGATGAGGAACAGGACGTCCAGAAACTGAAGGACGGCCGCTACATCCTGGATCCGCTGATGACCCTGTCCGACCTGGAATACGAACTGGGCGTGGAACTGGAAGCTCCGGAAAATTCCCATGTGGAAACCCTTTCCGGCCTGATCCAGGCAACCCTCGGAATCATTCCCTCTCCTGGCGCCGAAGTGGTCATCAAGGGCTACACCTTCCGTGTGCTCAAGATGGAAGGCAACCGCATGGAAAAGGTTCTCATGATCCAGCCCGGCAAGAACAAGCCCAAGTCCGGTCCCCGTACGCAGGCCTTCCGCGTCACTTGATTTTGTTTGATTTGGGGACGCAGATCGAGTCCCGCAAACCTAAAAAAGAAGCCCGCCGAAGCGGGCTTCCTTGCGTTAAATTCGCGGTCTGTTTCGTCTGACGATCTAGGTTAAAGTTCGTCAACCGCTTCAGCACGGAGGTTCGTCACGATGTGGTCCTGGCGCTGGGGAGTGTTGTTTCCCATGTAATAGGCCAACATCTTGCCGAAGTTGGCGTCCGGCGGGAGAATCACGGTTTCCAGACGCATCTGGTCGCCAATGAACTGCCCGAATTCTTCGGGGCTGATTTCGCCCAGACCTTTGAATCGGGTGATTTCCAGACCAGTCTTGCCGATTTCCTTGGCGGCCTTGTCGCGTTCGGCTTCGTCATAGCAGTACTTGGTCACGTTCTTGTTACGCACGCGGAACAGCGGAGTCTGCAAGATGAACAGGTGCTTCTGTTCTACCAGTTCCGGGAAGAACTGCAGGAAGAAGGTCATGAGCAGCAGGCGGATATGCATGCCGTCCACATCGGCATCGGTTGCGATAATCACCTTGTCGTAACGCAAGTCTTCAAGGCCATTTTCGATATCCAGAGCGCTCTGGAGCAGGTTGAATTCCTCGTTTTCGTAAACCACCTTCTTGGTAAGTCCGAAACAGTTCAAGGGCTTACCGCGGAGACTGAACACGGCCTGGGTCTGCACGTTGCGAGCCTTGGTGATGGAACCGGATGCAGAGTCACCTTCGGTGATAAAGATCATGGATTCCTTGTTCAGTGCGTTCTTCACGTCGGTCAGGTGGACCTTGCAGTCGCGAAGCTTCTTGTTGTGCAGGCTTGCCTTCTTGGCGCGTTCGTTGGCCAATTTCTTGATACCTGCAATTTCCTTGCGTTCGCGTTCGTTCTGGGTAATGCGATCCTGAAGGGCCTTTGCGGTTTCGGGATTCTTATGGAGGTAGTTGTCCAGTTCCTTGGAAACGTAATCCACGATCCAGGTACGGAGCTGAGCGCCTCCCGGAGAAACGGTGGTGCTGCCCAGTTTGGTCTTGGTCTGGGATTCGAACACCGGTTCCTGGATACGCACAGAAATGGCGCCGATAATGCAGTTGCGGACGTCAGACGGATCCAGATCCTTCTTGAAGAAGTCGCGGGCGCCCTTGACGATACCTTCGCGGAAAGCCTGCTGATGGGTACCGCCCTGGGTGGTATACTGGCCGTTCACGAAACTGTAATAATGTTCGCCATACTGGTTGCCATGGGTAAAGGCGATCTCAATGTCGGACTGCTTGAAATGGGCCACCGGATAACGGATAGAATCGTCTACGTGCTTCTGGAGCAAATCCAGGAGGCCGTTGGGGCTGACGTAGGTCTTGCCGTTCATGATGAGGGAAAGACCGTTGTTCAGGTAGGCATAGTTCCAGACCTTTTCTTCCATGTAGGCGGGAAGGAATCTGAAGTTCTTGAAAATATTGGCGTCCGGTTCGAAGAAAATTTCGGTACCGTTCTTTTCGGTGGTGTCCTTTTCCTTTTCTTCGCGGACAAGCACACCCTTGCTGAATTCTGCTTCCTTGACGCGGCCATCGCGGTAGCTCTTGACGATGAACTTGGTAGAGAGGGCGTTTACAGCCTTGGTACCCACGCCGTTCATACCTACAGACTTCTGGAAGGCGTCGGAATCGTACTTACCACCGGTATTGATCTTGCTGACGCAGTCGATGACCTTGCCCAGGGGGATGCCGCGGCCGAAGTCGCGGATGTGGGCGGAGTGATCTTCAATGTCGATAATGATCTTTTTACCGGCGCCCATGACGAATTCGTCGATGGAGTTGTCGATAATTTCCTTGACGAGAACGTAGATACCGTCATCGGGGCTCTGGCCATCGCCCAGCTTGCCGATGTACATACCCGGACGTTCGCGGATGTGTTCGTTCCATTCCAGTGTTCTAATGCTGTCGTCTGTATACTTTGCTGCTGCCATAATCTTTAAATCAGAACGTTTAAGGTTAAAAAATCAGTTCAAAATGTCTATTTCAAAATTTTTCACAAAGATAAACTTTTTCGCTGACACTTTAGTGTCAAGATAGTTCTGCCCCTGCGAACTTTTCGGTCGACAATATAGTAAAAACGAAACAGGAACTGTTCAAAAGAGCAGTTCCTTGTTGCAAAAAAAAGGCCTGGCCCTGGGCCAAGCCTTTTCCATAAAAATTTGACCTTGTGGGTTAGACGCCCAGAGAAACTCTCATGAGCAGGCTGAAACCATGGAAAGTGTGGTTAATGGGTTCATAGGTGTTAAAGAAGTATTCACCATGAATCCAGGTGTTGAGACGTCTGTTACGATTCAGTAGGATGCCGCCACCAATGTGGGCCTGGAGGCCGTTGTCGCGGATTTCATCGCTGTTGTATTCGTAATCGATGTCAAAGGTTGTTGCAGACATACCCACGCCAATGTAGGGGGCAATCGGACCAGAGAGGATGGGGTAGTAGAAAGAGAAACCCCAGGCGATATAGTCTGTAGTGATGTCTTCGTACTTATCGTAATTATAGTAGTAGTAATCGCCGTTGTTAACCTTGTTATTTCTGTCGACTGTATTGACCTTGTGGCTGATGTTGAGGGTCAGCATGGTGATTGTGTACTTGGAATCGTACGCAAAGAAGAAATCGTAGGAGGTCAGGGGTTCGTAATCGGTGAATGCGTTGATTTCGTCACCGATGAACTTGGTTAGACCGAGACCGACACCGAAGTAGAGATTGGGAATGCGAGGCTTTTTGGCGGGTGCAGGTTCTGCGGACGGAGCTGCTTCATAAACTGCAGGAGCCGGTGCTGCAACAGGCTGTGCGGCGGGCTGTTTTGCGGGGGCCTTTGCTACGGGCATGGGAGCCGGAGCAGCTGCGACTGGTTCTGCTGCCGGTTTGGGGGTAGGCTCGGCGACAGGCTCTGCAACCGGTTCGGCGGCAGGTTCTGCCTTGGCGACGGATTCAACTGCGGGCTCAACGGCAGGTGCTGCAGCCTGATTTTCGGAACTCATGACTTCGGCCAGTTTTGCAAGGGCCTTGTCCATATTCTCTTCCTTGAGAATCTTGACCTGGTGATTCCAGACAGGCTTGTTTTCGGAATCCTGGATCTTGGCGCTGACCATGGTGGCCTGACCCAACTTGCTGACGTTGATGGAGGCTGTCTTCTGGCAACCTTCGGCAACAATCTGGTAGCTGCCCTGGCTGTCAACGTAGTTCTTGAAAAGGGAAGGAATACTAGCCTGGGTTTCGGCGGAAATGCCACTGGCTTCTACAGGAGAAAGGCAGAGAGGCTCTGCTGCGGAAATATATGCGGCAAGAGAAAAAAAGACGGGGATAAAAATTTTCTTATTCATACCGCAAAAGGTAAATAAAAATACGACGGAACGCATGGTTCCGCCGCATTTTCCGTTGTAAAAATGTGTGGTGTTAATCACATTTTTTTCTGGGGTGTGGATTTTAACGGATTTGACGTCCTTTGAGATTGAAGTAGCGAGTAGATCCGTTAACATCGGTCTTTTTGATGTTTACGCTTCCCTTGCGAACAATCAGCTGGCTGCCAACTGTGTTTTTCGGGGAAATTTCGCGTTTCCTGGCGATACTGCTCACTTCAAAGTTGGCGGCAGAGGCTTTTTCGACGTCGAATACCTTGCCAGTAGAGGAAATTGCCTGGAGACCGTTGGCCAGGAAGGCGAAGGGGGCATTCCAGTTGATAGCCACTTCGTTACTGGCGTAGCTGCACTTGTTGTCGTAGAAGGATTTGGCGGGAGCGCTTTCATCGCGGTAGTCTACGTTGCCGCAGGACTTGATGTCGGTGGCGGCGGGGTTGGGACCGCCAGAAAGCATGCCGGGGACGGGGGCTTCAACGGTGTCAGCTGTGCTGGGACGATGGTGGGGGTGCATAACCTGGTTCACGCCATAGCCAGTCAGGTAAGACATATCCAGGGGGTTTCTTCCCATGAGGTAATCCAACAGACCTACTGCAGCATCCAGATACTTCTGTTCCTTGGTCAGGATGTAGGAGTAGATCAGGGCCATGCCCTTGTTGGCAGCGAAGCTATTGGAACCCCAGTTGAAATCCTTGCCGTCCATGGCGACGCCATAGCCGTTATCATTCAAAAGGTCAACGATCTTGTCTCCGAGACCCAAAACCTGAATTCTTGCAGAATCCACATCTGCCTTGTCAAAAATGGTGGGGTTGGTGGATACGGTGTAGGAAGTCAGCATAAAGGTGGTAGACCAGGTGGGCAGAGACGTTCTGGAATGGAACAGGGGGACTTCCTGGAACTTTGCCTTGATGGTTTCGTTCTTGCTGATTCGGAAAAGTTCGGCGGCGGCCCAGATTCGTTCGTCTGTAGCGGAGTTGTCGGAATAGGTTCCGGTGCCGACGCCCGAGGGCTGTACAAACTTTGCGTTAGGATTCAGTGTACCCCAGTAGTAAGCTTTTTCGGCGGCGCGAACGCACTTTTCTGCAAAAGCTTCGTCATAAGGCTTGTAGATGTCTGCTGCGAGAGCCATGACTGCTACGAAGTTCCAGGTAGCGGTGATGCTCTTGCCGATTGCGAAACGGACGGATTTGTCTTTTTCGGGCATGATTTCACCACAGAAATTCTTGGTGGTCAACTTGTGGAAAATACCGCCGTCGACATCCTGCATGGTCAGCATCCATTCAAGGTTCCAGCGGATTTCATCAAGAATGTCGGGAACGTCGTTCTTGCTTTCGGGAATGTTCAAATTCAGGGACTTGAAATAGTCTTCGTTCAGACGGTAAAGCTGAAGAAGGGTGTAGGTTGTGATGCCGGAGTTGACAATGTATTTGCCGTAGTCACCTGCGTCATACCATCCTTTGGCTCCATTAAAGGTGGAGATGTTGTCGATGATTCCTGTGGATTCGTGGTATCGAACAGCTGTGTCCGGGTGGCCTGCTGCGCGGGCGTACTTGCCGGCGAATTCTTCGGTCAGTTCGGTGGATGAACGCTGGAAGTAGAAGAACTTGAGGGCGGCCTTGCCGATTGCCTCATAGGCGTTATCGCTGACAATAATGGGGTAGCCTACGGCTTCATCGCCAATGTAGGCCTGGTAGGTGCCAGCCTTGGAAAGTTCGGAAAAATCTACAAGGGAGGCTGCTGTATCGCCTGCGGGTGCCCAAGGTGCCGCTGCAGGAACCTTTACGGACAGAGCCTTTGAACCGGAAGCGTCCTTGAAGGTAACTTCCATGCCTTCTGCGCCAACGACTGCAATTTGCTTGAGTCCCTTGGTCAAGAAGCCAATCTGGTTCTGGTGAACTGTTGCTGCCACAGCACTTTGGGCTGCTATAGTAGAGAACGCAGCGACAGTCAGGAATCTTGCGATACTTTTTTTGAAATTCATAAACCAATCCTCATGTTTGACTATAAAATTAAACAGAGCGAGGATTGTCTTGCTGAAATAATTGCACAAAAGTGTTTTCTGCTGAAAACACCCTAATGTGGAATGTTCTAGTATGTCTTACTTGGAAGAGAGTGCCTTATATAGGGCACGGATGGCATTGCCGCGGTGGCTGATGACTTTCTTTTCTTCAAGTTCCATCTGGGCGAAAGTTCTGGTTTCGCCATTGGGAACGAAGAGAGGGTCGTATCCAAAACCCATATCGCCTACGGGTGCATAATTGATGTTGCCTCGGCATTCGCCTTCATAAATCTTAGGCTCGGTCACGGAGAACTTTCCGTCTTCGCCCTTGATGACTTGCTGGTAGGAGAGGGCGCAGAAATAGCGGGCGGCGCGATCTTTGATTCCCTCAAGTTTTGCCATTAGTTTGTCATTGTTGGCGTTGTCATCGCCGTGACCGCCGGCATAGCGAGCACTGTAAATTCCCGGTTCGCCATTTAGTGCAAAAACTTCAAGACCGGAATCGTCGGCAAGAACGGTTGCTTCGATACCGCGGTCGGCGAGCCACTGGGCGGTAACGCTAGACTTGATGATGGCATTGGCGGCAAAGGAGTTTCCGTCTTCTACGATATCCCCGTCAAAACCGATGTCCTTGAGAGTCTTGAATTCATAGTGGTCTGTTCCCAGGATGTGGGCGAAATCACGAATTTTACCTGCGCTGCCGGTAGCGATAACAAAAAGACTTTTCATGGGTGAGGTTCGGTTAAAGGTTGATGGGGAAGATTAGTAGTGTTCCGGTTTAAGGACGATGAGGATTGCGTCGACGACGATACCTACGCCGCAAAGACCTCCAGTGCAAAGCCAGAGGATTCCCGTCCAGATTTTTCCTTCGTAAAAACGGTGCAGTCCTAGATAGCCTAGTAAGATACAGAGGGCTAGAGCTATCCACTTGTTGTGTTCACCTTGTGCGGGCATATGCATTCCTTTATTTACCGAGTTAAATATAGAAATTGTTCCTTTCCTGTAACACTTGGATATGTTTGATGTGTTACCCAAAGGAAATGAATTTTTAGAATCAAAAAAAATAAAGTCGGGCGGAGTTTTTTATATTCCCTAGTGAATATGAAAAATTATACCGTTAAATGTTTTAAGGTCGGGGCCGTTCTCGCTGCATCGGCTTTTTCTTTTGGTTTGATGTCTTGTGCCGGAAGTAATTCCGGGGTCGATAAGAAGACTGAAATTGATTCTTCTGCAGAAATGGTTGCGCCTGTCATTCCGCTGCCGCCTCCTTCTTCACCGGTTGCCGTTTTCGAAATGAAAGTGGTTTCTGCAGACAAGCAGATTCGTGTGGTGGAAAAGCCCACCATGGCTGCCCTTGATTTTGCCGCCTATTTTAACAATCCTATCCGTTGGGCCGGTAAGGATGAAAAGCCTGAAAATTATACTGGTAAGATGGCTTCCGCCGAGCTGAAGGATTATCCGTTCCCCATGCTGGATTCTCTTTCTGCTTATGAACCTGCCGTTGTCGGTGGACGTGCTCCCATTTCTTGGGAACCTTTTGCCAAGTTGATGTATACCCAGTTGGGTAACGATTCCCTGAATGTAATTTTGAATTCCGTGGAAGCGGTCAAGTGGGACGAACCTGAAGTGTTCCGTGCCTTCCAGAATGTGAATCGCATGTGGGGTGTTCCCATGAGTGACGGTTCTGTGGAATGGTGGGTCGAGGTGATGCCTGCTTTCTGGACGGGTCGCAGTGTTTTCTATGGTAAGCTGAAGTACAAGTCTACTGGAGAGGCTGCTGAAATCCTGAATTACTATCTAACTGGTGAGATGAATGCGGATGATGCCATGAACTGGGCTCGCACTTTGTCTTCTTACTGGTATCCGACCTTGAATACAGATTTGGAACCGCATACGGCAGGTGCTCCCTGGGAAAATGGTAAACCCTTTGCCGTGATGCGTGGCAATCCAATGGGCACGCCTATGTGGATCGGCTTTGAAGTTCCTGCGTTCCGTATGAGTGATGAGGCGATTCGAGCTAAGCAGGTGGCTGATTCTCTGGCCAATTCCGGCGAAGTGATTCCGGTGGAACGTCACTTGGATACAACGTCTGCATTCCGCCTTGAAACTTTGAATGAAGTGAAGGGTTCCTGCCCGGCGAACGAAGCTACCGCAACATTCCGCAAGGCTCTGGCAGAACAGATGGCGAAACTGCCCAAGGAACAGAATGCCTGGGCCGAAGTAGATGCTAACGGCAAGAAGGTGGAGGGAGGTTTCCTCTGGTTCCGTCGCAATGCAAATTATCTGCTGGCTGACAAGATTAGTGCCCAGGATTCTCTCCATAATCCGCTGCCCCGAATGGTAGAATTGAAGCAGTATCTGGATTCTCTTGGTATCCAATTGTTGGTTGTTCCAGTTCCGGTGAAAGAAGAAATCTATGGTGAAAAGCTTGTGCCGGGGACTGCTGCTGACTTGTGCGTCAATCCTGAAGGTCGAGCCTTTACTCAGGAACTTCTGGAAGCGGGTATCGATGTGCTGGATATTTATCCGGCACTTATGTCGGCAAAGGCTGGCGATGAACCGCCTCATTTCAGCTACCAGCGCTACGATACCCACTGGGCCTTGCCGGGTGAACTTGCTGCCATGGAACTTTTGGCCGGCCGCGTGACGCAGTATAGCTGGTACGCAGAGACGGGGGCTCAGCCTGGTTCCCTGAATTTGCAGGAAACGACCACCTTGCGTGAAGGTGATCTGGTGGCTCATTTGCCGGATGCAGAAAAAGCAAAGTATCCTGCGGATACCTTGAACGTGATGAAGGTTTATAAGGGAACTGAAACTTATAAGGGTGGTAAGAATGCTCCTATTCTTTTGATGGGGGATTCTTTTACGGGTGTGTTTGAAAGTGTGGATCAGAAGAGTGGTGGACCGGGTTCCTTGCTGGCTTATGCAACAGGTTTGGATGTACAGGTGCTTACCAGTTGGGGCGGTGGCCCTGGCGTGCGCAGCCGTATGATGAAGATGAAGAAGGATATGCAAAGCAAGAGACTCGTTGTCTACATGATGACAGCAAGAGACCTCTGGCAATCCCCCATGGAGTGGGACGCGCTTCGGTGATGATTAGTTTTGCTCCGGGCGATGCGTTTCGGTTGGGTGAAAACGTATGAAAAAGTCGAAATACATCTTTAAGCTGTTTGTTCCTGGAACTTTGTTTGTTCTGGGGGGTATTGGGTTGTATTGGCTTTGGGGTGGTCAGGGTGGAAATCCTAGCTACTTGGAAATGGCTTGTGGCTTTGAGGGTCGCTCTGTGGATTGCGCTGATTCTACGGATGATTGGCGAAGGGGGCTTGCGTTTTACGACAGTTCCCTTGCAGCTTCGGGTGATACCTTAGGTTCCCTAAAAAAATTGCTCTGGAATTTCTGGGATATAAAATTTGCCGGGGCGGGGGAGGCTGCGGTATCGGAAGGTTCCATTTTACCGTTGAAGGTTCTTGATGCGAAAACCTCGGGTTGTATGGGATTGGCCTGGCTCGCCATGATGGTGGCTGAGGCTCGTGAAATCAATCTTTCTGCAATTCTCTTGCCGGGGCATGTTTTTTTACGCTATGGCTCAGTAAACCTGGAACCTAATCGCCAGGGGTATTCCTACACGGATGACGAATACCGTGAAAAATACAAGTCTGGACCATGGACGGGTTTTGAATTTAAACCGTTGACATCCTCCCAGTTCATGGGGCTTGCCGCCTTTAACATGGGCAATCTGTATTTAAAAGATGATGTACATCACGCTCTGATTTGGTATCGGGTTGCAGAACAGTTTTTTCCTGATTATGAAGGCATAAAGGTAAACCAGCAGGTTGCAAAGAATAGTCTTTAATTTTATAAATTTGGTTGTCTAACCAGGACTATTTATGCCTAAACATCTCAAAAAATATTTGACATCGTTCTTTGCTTTGGGAATGGTATTTTGTTCTCTTTCGTGCTCCGATTCTGAACCGGAGGCGAAGATTGTGATGCCGGAGTATTTTCAGCCTGTAATGGATAGGGATTCTGTCGAAGGTATGCTCCGGATTCTTGCCGCAGGGCACTCAACCTTCTTGGGCTCGGAATATGGTAAGGTCAATGAACGCCCCGTGATGAAGGTGGAATTCGATTACAATTTTTCTGTGGGACGACATGAGGTAACCTGTAAGGAATTTAACGAACTGAAACTGTTGCAGATTCCTTGCGACAACGATAGTCTGCCTGCAACCAATGTTACCTTCTATGATGCGGTTCTCTTTGCCAATGGCAAAAGCGTCAAGGATCATAGGGATACAGCCTATTCCTACACGAAGGCTGTTTTTGACACAGAAGGACATTGCACTGATTTAGAGGGTTTTGTCTTCAGGCCAGAAACCGATGGCTACCGTTTGCCAACGGAAGCGGAATGGGTCCTGGTGGCCTCTACGGGTTGGAATCCTGATTTGTCTTGGAATGCCGGTAATTCTGACTATGTACTGCATCCTGTGTGTTCCGTGAAAAAGACTGGAAATACCCTGTCTAGGAAAGCCGTTAAAGAAGAATTGATGCTTTGCGATATGGCAGGTAATGCCATGGAGTGGGTGAATGACTGGCTTGGTTATTTCAAGGATACTACGATTTTAAATTATACGGGAGCTCCTGATGGAGGCTCTCTTGGTGAACGTGTTGTAAAGGGTGGAAGCTATCGTAATGATTTAACATCCTTGAATGTGTATTCCCGTGGTGATATCTATACGGTGACTTCTTCGACTAGGGCGGACTATGTGGGATTTAGGCTGGCTTATGGTAAAATCGCCAACGCAACATGGTTGTCTTCTGATGGCTCCGCCAACGGGAGCCGCGTACTTTCTCTAGTTAGCTCGTCTACCATGCAGTCCCTGGTGGGAACATTTTCTGCAAAGCTTGCTTTCCGAAACAATGTATCTGGAAACTTGAGCTTTGTGAATTATGCCAGTGGCCGTTCTACCGTTAGGGAAATCCATGATACACTGTCGGTTTATCATCCGGATATTTCCCCTGATGGTTCCAAGGTGGCCTTCTGTACCAAGTCGGAAGGAGTTAGCGGCCGTTCTGAACTTTATGTGCGTAATTTAGATGTGTCTGGTTTCGGTCTGGTTAAACTTGATGTTGAAAGTGCCGCTATACCTCGCTGGCGTGTTACCGAAGATGGGGATACGACGATTGTATATGTGACGGATGCTGGCAACAATAAAAATGATGATTCCTTTAAAGCAACTTCTACATGGCAGGTTTCTTTTGCAAACGGCAAGTTCGGTACTCCCAAGAAACTGTTTGATGGAGCCTATCATGGCGGTGTTAACGAAAAGTTGGCTGTAACCGGTGCTCGTTTGCTCCGTGCAAAAGTTGCCCGTAAGGGGGAAACCCTGGCTTCTTCCGCAAAGGATGAAGTATGGTACAATGGTGAACAGGCCTGTAACGTTTCCTTGTCTAAAGATGGCTCTGCAAGAACCTTATTCCTTGATTTTGGTGGAAAGACTGGTGCTGACTTTGTAGGCGAAAAATACAGAACTCACCAGCGCCTGCTGATTGCCGATGAGTCTGGCAAACTGGTACAGTCTGTTGCCGCTCCCGAAAACTATACCTTTGATCATAGCGAATGGGCTCTAAGAAACAATTGGAGCGACAAGGAAAATTTTGCTGTAGCTACTCTTACCGATTTGGAAGGTTCTCATGTTAGAATTGCCTTGATTAATCTTGCTGACAGTAGCGTGGTTGAACTGATTGAAGGTGATGACCTTTGGCATCCTAGTCTGTGGATTAAGCACAGCGGTCACGCAGGAGAAGAGTCTACGATTGATTGGGATAGTGCTGGCGTCTACCTCGGAGATGGCCATAATCTTGAACAGGCTCGCTATAGAATCAAGATTCAGAAGTTCTGGGAACAGTTAGACCGTACAGAAGTCCTGATGGTCGGAAGTTCTCGCAGTGAAATGGGCTTGAATCCCGACCTCTATCCGGAATGGAATATGCTGAATGTGGCTGTGTCGGGTATTGACGGTCATCGAGACTTGAATTTTATCCGAAACTACGCCTTGAAGCATGCAGACCGTTTGAAGGCTATTGTATTCTCTGTCGATTTGGATAACTGGCGTGGTGTCGAAGATCACTGGGCTTTGATTAGAGATTTTGTGCCTGGGTATATTTATGACGAAAACCACAATCATTGGGAAGATGGAATTCCCGAAGGCTTTGTTGATGCGGTTCGTGAAGCCTATCCTGCAGAAGATGAACTCGTGGAACAGTTTAGTGAACGCGGAAATATTTGGTCTGCTTCTCGCGGCTGGAATTCTGATCCGGTTGACGTCCTGTTTGACTCTGTCTTTACCGATAAACAGCTGGAATTCCTGGATAGTTGCTTGCAGGAAGTGGAAGCTCTGACTGATATTGCTGCAGAAAAAGGCATTTATCTTATCGGTATAATTTTCCCGCAGGCACCCCAATATGCCAATACCGGTAGCTTTGGTGTTTATGGCCTACAACGCAGTATCGCTGTTGAAAAAATCCAGTGGCTGAATGATTTGGCCAAGCGAAAGAAACATTTTATCCTGATGGATGAATACAAGATGGGTTACCATAACTACGCTGATGAAATGGCCTATAATCGTGACCATTTAAGTAGTGTGGGTGCCGAATACATAACAACCCGCCTTGTTGATGTGTTGAAAGGACTTAAGTAATGAAACGTGTATTTAGCCTTGCCTTGTGCATGATGGTCTTGCTTTTCTGGGGCTGTTCGGATTCTGCTAGCAGCTCTACGGAAGAAGGCTATATGCCAAAGGGAATGGTGTATTTTGATCCTGCCGCAGAATTTGACAACTTCCTTGGAACCGATGATGAAGATGCCAAGGAAAATGAAAAGACCAAGATGCGGGTCCTTTTCAACTACAGTTTCTACATGGATAAGCATGAGGTTACTTGTGGCGATTACAAGAAGTTGGCCAAGGGCGAAAAGTGGGGGAAGTTCGTTTCCTGTTCAAAAGAAAATTTGCCTGTGACGAACGTGACCTTCTATGATGCGGTTCTATATGCGAATGCCTTGAGTAAGCAAGAGAAGTTGGATACGGTTTATTCCTATACGGGAATGACTTTTGATTCCGACGGAAACTGCACTAACCTGGAAGGCTTCGTCTATAAAATGGAAAATGTGGGCTTCCGTTTGCCCACTGAAGCGGAATGGGCTTTTGCCGCAAAGACAAATTGGCTCCCGAAGAAAAGCTGGAATAGCGACAATTCTGATTATGAAGTTCATGAAGTCTGCACTACCGGCGATGATTTGAATGTGTGCGATCTGGCCGGTAACGTTGCGGAATGGGTGAACGACTGGCTGGGAAAATTTGCCGATACCACAGTGTATAACTTTGTGGGGGCGCTGAACGGCGGCTCCCTTGGTGAACGCATTATCAAGGGGGGGAGCTATCAGAATTCTCCCAAGTCCATGCATGTCTACAGCAGGGGTGACGTTTATACCGTAACATCTTCAACGAAGGCCGATTATGTGGGCTTCCGACTTGTCTATGGTCCCTTCCTTTCTGCGGTATGGTTGAGCAGTGATGGTACCATTAGTTGCAATCGCGTAGGTTCCGTTATTGACTATAACACCATATACCGCCTTTCAAAAAGTTATAAGGGAAAGCTTGCCTTTAGAGACGATATGACGGGAAATCTCGCCTATGTGGACTATTCTAACGGCTTCTTGAATGCTTATGAGTTTGATGATTCCGTTTCGGTCTATCATCCGGAAATTTCTCCTGACGGTCGATATGTCGCCTATTGTACAGGATTGGAAGGCGTAAGTGGAAAGTCTAACCTTTTTGTTAGAAACCTTGAAACTTATAAACGTTATAAGCTGGATAGCGATCATGCCGCAATTCCCAGATGGCGAGTTCTGGATAACGGAGATACCGTAATCGTTTATGTATCCGATGCTGGTAATAATAAGAACGAATCTGACTTTGAGAAAAAAAGCACTTGGCAGGTAACTTTCTCGAATAACCGTTTTGGAACTCCGAAGAAACTCTTTAACGGAGCCTATCATGGGGGCGTCAGCAACAACAATAAGTTTGCTGTGACGGGGGCCCGCCTGCTTAGAGCTCGTGTGGGTGGGGCGGATACGGTCTGGTATAATGGAGAACAGGCCTGCAACGTGTCGCTATCCCATGATGTTTGCAAGAGGACTTTGTTCCTGGATTTCGGTGGAAAGACTGGCAAGGAATTTGTTGGCGATGATTACAAGACCCACGAACGTATTCTTGTGGCCGATAGTACGGGCAAGCTCATTCAATCCGTAAAGGCTCCCGAAGGATTTTCTTTTGACCATAGCGAGTGGGTTCAGAATCGCAATCCTAATGAATGTTCTAACCTGATTGTGGCTACCGTTACCAATTCCAACAATGCTCATCCTAAGATCGTGCTGGTAAACCTTTCTGACAGTAGCGTTATCGATGTGGCCGAAAGTGATGAGTTGTGGCATCCCAGTTTCTGGATTCAGCAACCGATAAAATTGGAAAACGAATCTGTCCTTGATCCCGATAGCGCGGGTGTCTATATGAAGCCTAGCGACAGTCAAAGTGCGCTTCTGATGCGCTATAAGATGGAACTGATCTGGAAATATAGGGATTCCGCCGAGGTTGTTATTGTTGGCTCGTCTAGACCTTTGGATGGTGTGTCTCCGAACAAGATGAAAGATGATTTCTTTTCTATCAATATTGCGCAGACGCCAAGCTCCATTTATACCATTAGGGATTTGCTGCACAAGTATGTGTTCAACCATGTGAAGAACATGAAATATATCGTCCTGTCGCTGGATATTGATTTCTGGCATAAGGTCGATGGTGCTGACGGTGATAACTTCTTTGACTCTTATTACAAGAACTATCCTGGTTATGTGTACGATGAAAATCACGATTATTGGAAGGATGGATATCCTGAAGGTCTTGCGGAATATACTGAAGACGGACCTGGTGTGTTGTCCGGTTCAGATTATAAGGTGGATTATGGACGTTACTGCAAGGCGAAATGCAAATCCTGGGGCAAGAATCCCGAGGTCCTGTTTGACTCCACATATTTAGATGATCATCCCGCATTGCTCGACAGTAGCTTTAATACGTTAGTTTCCATTATCAAGGAAGCTAAGAAACGTGATATCTATGTGGTTGGCGTTTTGTTCCCGCAGAATCCGGCATACAAGAAAACAGGCGCTTACGGACGCTACGGCTTGCGTCGCAGTAAGGCCAAGAGCCTTATCAAGAAGATTGAGGCGCTGAGCGAAAAGTACCCGAATTTCGTGATGATGGATGAAAATAAGATGGGAAACCACGACTACGATGATGATATGGCTTCTGATGCAGACCACCTCTGCTATTATGGGGCTATGCGGATTACTAGCCGTATTGATTCCTTGCTCAAGACCTTGGAGTAGTCTTGCCTAGGATGCTTTCATTTATCTGTTTGACGGCAATTCTGGTTGCACTATTCCCGTTAACGGATACTGATATCTGGTGGCACCTGGCCTGTTCGCGAGAATGGGTGGTTACGTGGACTCCAGTTCGTGAACCTGTCGTAAATGTACATGAATACTTTCAGGCCGTTACGGGTTTTGTCTATGGTCTAGGTGGAGCCCCCTTGCTTGTATTTGCAAAGTCCTTGCTTTGGGGCTTGGTATTTTGGCTTTTCCTCCGCCCTTGCTATAAAACCTTAAGTTGGCTGGTGACGGTGTGCTTCGCCATTTTACTTTTTGTTTTCCGTTATCAGTTTGAAATCCGTCCTGTTGTATTCAGTCTTGTATTTCTAGGACTGTATTGGAATCTCCTTGAAAAAGTTTTTGATTCTGCCTGGGCCTTGAAAAAGAAAATGATGGTGTCGCTGCTGGTTCTCTTGGTACAGTGGCTATGGTGCAAATGCCAGGGATTGTACATTCTCGGCCCTCTCTTTGCATTCTATGTTCTTGTTTCCAGGGTTAAATGCTGGTGGCGTTCTCCATGGATTGCCTTTGTAATAGCAATGTTCTTGATGCCACTTCTTCATGCTGAAGGACTCCGGCTTTTCCTGTATCCGTTTGGACTTCTTGACCGGCTTTTAGGGCTTACGGAATCCGCCTCTATTTTTGCAAGTGAAATTGCCGAGAACAGGTCACCCTTCAAGATTCTTCTTGCCGGAGAATCTGCGGGAACTTCTGCGCTTGTAATCTTGATGTCGCTGGCGGGAATTGCGATTAGCCTACGGAGTTCTTTTAAGTATCGCTTTGGCCTGCTTGTGGTTTCGGTTCTCGCTTTGACCGCTGAACGGAATTTCGTGCTGTTCCTGCCCGTGTTCATCTACAGTGTGGTTGTGGTGACTGCCGGAGTGAATCTGTGGATAAAGAGAATGACCGCCCATGGGCGGCAAGTCGTATGGGGCATTCTGTGTGCGGCATTGATGTTTGTCGCAGGGCTTTGGTGCCGTTCTCTAACAACGTACGATTGCTCGATGATTTCGTATCAGCGTGTGCCTGTGTTGGCGGCACAGTGGATGTCGATGCATCCTCATTTGGGAAGATTGTTTAATGATGACCGTGCTGGAGGGTATCTAGCCTTTATAAATCCTGCGGATTCAACGTACATCGACGGACGCTTTATTTTAAAGTCAGCGGATTTTTTTCAGCAGTATCTAAACTTTGCCGAAAATCCCCAGGAGTTTGTAACTCATGCGCAAATTCATAATATAGATAGGGCCGTTCTTCCCTTGCGATATTACGCCCGTTGGGAAAAGCTGATTAATTCCTTGATTCAGTCGGGTCGGTGGACTTGCGTTTATAACGATGAGTACTTTGCAGTACTAGATCGCGTCAACTAAACGGATTCCAGGTTACGTTCTTTTATCTGTATGCATTCCTGGATGCGAAAATGGCCGCCAGCGTTATGGTTTGACCCACGGCCGGCGACCTCTTCTCTCTCATAGAAAATTTGAGTTACTTGATGCTGATTGCCTTCATCTTGGAAACGGATCCAGACTTTACGCGAACCAGGTACTTACCTGCAGGGAATGCGGCAAGGGAAAGTTCGCCCTGCACGTTGTTGATGTCCATCAGCTTGTCACCCTTTGCGGTAAAGATTTCAACGTTGGCGGTAGCACCGGAAACGTTCAATGCCTTGCCTGAGAAGGTTACGTCAAAGTTTGCGCTGTGCAAACCATGGATTGCTTCTTCCGGATTGGGTTCCGGAATGGGGGCGGTGGCGCACCTGGTGTAAGTGGTGGGATTGGTTGACAGATATTCCTTGACCATTTGACCGGAGGTGGTGTACTGCAGGCTGTTCCTGTTGGATCCGCTGCTGAATGCGGCGGTACCTTCTTCAACCTTGGAGGCACTCCAGTTTGCCCAGGAAAGTTTATTCTGATTCATCCAATTCTGCCAGCTGGTGTTGCGGCCGGTATCGGGATTGCCGCCGCCGTTTGCGTCGGCGGTTCCCCATTCAGACACGAATACGGACAGACCGGCGTTGATTGCCTGCTGGGCATTGGCGCCTTCGCAGGGGTCACCCCAGCTTGTCTGACCTTCCCAACAATGGGAATTGGCGTAATAGTGGAAGGTGTAGGCGATGTTTTCGCCGGTTACTTCGTTATTGATGGCTTCCTGCGGGTTTTGGTCATACTTTCTGTTGCCCACAAGAATCAGGTTGTCGGAATGTTGACGGATGGCGGAAACGACCTTGTCTGCGTAGTCCTTGATCACGCCCCAGGATGTTTCCTTGGGCTCGTTGTAAAGTTCGAAAATGACGTGGTCATACTGGCCCCACTTCTGGGCCATTTCTGTGAAGAATTTTGTTGCGTTGTCCACTTCTTCGTGAGCCTGATGGGAATGCCAGTCGATAACGACATAGATGTCGTTCTTGATGGCTGCTTCTACCACGGTGTTCATAAGATTGGTCTGGAATTCGGCATCGGTTGCATAGCCGGTAATGTGCTTGGACTTGTCGTTGCCGCAACTTTCCGTTCCGTCCTTACATCCCCACCAGTCTTCGTTGGTTGTACCCATGGCGGCACGGACAATCTGGACGTTCATGTCGTTGACCATAGTGGCGATACCTTCGGGAGTCCAGAATTCGGTAGACTTCGCGACCATACTCCAGTAAAGGCTCATGCCGCGAACCTGTACTTCGGCACCGTCCTTGACGCCTTCGCAGGAACCGTAAATGCGGCCCTGTCCGGCAGAATTCTTACCGGTGATGAGCTGGCCGTACTGGCTAACGGGACCCACGCGGGTGGGGGTGATTGTCTGAGCGGATGCCAGGCCAAAACCCAGGGTCATGGCGCAGGCGAGAGCGGGAATAGAAAACATCTTCATATAGCACACCTTTTTTTGTACTAAAATAAATTCAAAAGTTTAATTTGCGATTAATTGTAAGTGATTTATGTATACGGATGGAACCGATTGTGTTTCTCGTCAAGTTTTTGACCTTAAAAATGGGGAATGTCGGGTATAAAATGCTGATTTTTTTTAGAAAATAAGGCTGTGTTGCTATCTTTTGAGAGAAAAGTATAAGGCGCGAATTGAGGATTTTATGAAAGCAATGAAGTTTGTATTGCCCAGTCTGTTTGCAACTGCTATGGCTTTTGCCCAGCAGGGTGCTCCTACCGGAGCTGCCGTTGACCCCACCGCCGATGAACAGAAGGCTTTGGACGCCTTGAAAGGCAAGGTGGAAGGTATAATCGCCTGGTCTACAAGTCGAGCAAATTCTCATCACGATATCTGGCTTATGAATGCCGACGGAACTGGCGCTCATGCCCTGACTGCTAGTGACAATGTGGACTGGTTCCCCAGAATTTCCCCCGATGGATCCAAGGTGCTCTTTAACCGCAGCAAGGGCGGTTGGGTTCCCGAAAACGATGCCAACTACCCCGAAAAGTGGGACCTCTGGATGGTAAATCTGGATGGAAGTGATGCCCATAAGGTGGTTGAGAATGCGACCTGGGGTACGTGGCGCCCTGATGGAAAGTCTATTGTGTTTAGTCGTGCAGGCAAGGTCTTTACCATGGATTTGGCTTCCAAGGCAGAAACTATGATCCTTGACGGCGAAGTCGCTTTTGACAAGTCTGGCGTAATTCTTCAGGAACCGAATATGAGTCCTGATGGAAAGCATCTGGCTATTACTCTTCGCGGTTCCATGCGTGAAACTGGCGTCTGGAATCTGGAAAAGGGTGGCTGGACCAAGTCCGGTGACGGTTGCCAGATTGACTGGAATTTTGACGGTTCAAAGCTTTATCGCGTGAATCCTACGGGTAATGGCGGTACTGCCGCTCCTAGCGAAATTTTGTGGTTCTCTGCCAAGGATGGCAAACAGGTTGAAAAGGTTGGCTTCTTTGGTATACCCAAGAATGTTCGTCTGATGGATTTGCCGGGTCGTCGCAGTCATGAATACTTCCCCAGAATTTCCCCTGACGGAAAGTGGCTGGTGTGGGGGGCTACCGATAAGGGCCATGACCACGACATGTTCGACTACGAACTTTATATGTGGAAGATTGGTGAACCGGTAGAAACTGCAGCACGTATTACTTATCATTCCGGTAATGACCGCTGGCCAGACATTTGGCTGGGCAAGGTTCCTGTTAAGGCTGCGCCTGTTGCCACCGTTGCTGATGTAAAGGCCCAGGCTGCCGCAGCCGTTGCAGGTGGTGCAAGCGATGCCAAGATGGACGAACTGATCAAGTCCATTGATCGCCTGACCGATGCGGTGAATGCATTGACCCGCACTCAGATGGACAAGAACATGGCCGCCGAAGGCGCTGAACACATTCCCGCAGGCGTCGCCGAGGCCAAGTAATGTTCTCCTCCCGCGTGTCATCCTGAACGAAGTGAAGGATCCAGCAAAATATGTTCTCTGAAAAGAAATTTCTCGCTACAAAGGAAACCTCCAAGTACAAGCGCTTGGCGGAACTTCTGCGTGTCATCATTTTGCAGTTGGGCGATGACGTTTCTCGTGCCAAGAAGGAATTTGAAACCTACGCAGAATGGATGAAGCTTCCTCCCGAAGAAACTCTGGTGGGCAAGAATCAGGCCCAGATGATTGACCTATACAAGACCTTCCGCACCCGCGCAGGCCTTGGCTTTGAACGTGACGTTTATCTGGAGCAGGAACCGGGCGACCGTCTGGAAGCCGCGGAAAAGCCTATCCAGTTTGCGGTTCTGGTTCACAACCTCCGCAGTGCCTTTAACGTAGGTTCCATCATTCGCAGTACCGACTGCTTCGGTCTCGAAGGAGTTCACCTTAGCGGCTATAGCTGTAGTCCCGACCACGTCACCGTGAAGAGCGCTGCCCGTGGCTGTCAGGAATGGATTCCTATCAAGCGCTGGGAAGATCCCTTTGACTGCATCAACTGGCATAAGGAAAACGGATACGAAATTATCGCCCTTGAAACAGGTGAAGATATTCCGGACATAAATAAAGTAACATGGCCGGAAAAGGGCCTGATTATCCTGGGTAACGAAGAACTGGGTATCGCTCCCGAAATCATGGCCGCAACCACCATGAAGGTGACCATTCCCATGGCAGGCCGCAAGGCCAGTATGAACGTGGCAGGGGCCTTTGCCATCATGGCGTTTAAGATTCGCTCGGACAAATCTGCATAAAAATAGAGGCTGTTCTCGAAGGGTACCTGAAATTTTTTCAAGGAAATGGAAAATGAAAAAGAATTTCTTGACAAGTGTTGCGTTTGCGTTTGCTTTGGGCCTTGTGGCCTGCGGCGATGATAGTTCCTCAAGTGGACCGTCCGGGGATGAAAATGCTGCTGAAGAATCCTCCTCTAGTGTCATCCCGAGTTCCTCCTCTAGAGTCATCCTGAGTTCCTCCTCCAGTGTCATCCTGAGCGATAGCGAAGGATCTAGCAGCTCTGTGGTTTCCTCTAGTTCCGTGGAGTCCTCTTCATCGGTTGTTAGCTCCTCTAGCGAGAAAAGTTCCTCTTCTATTGCTAGTAGTTCCAGCTCTGCGGTTTCCTCTATTTCTGTGGAATCATCTTCTAGCGTAGAACTACCTCCTTCCTCTAGTGTCATCCCGAGCGAAGTCGAGGGATCTAGCAGCTCTGTTGCATCTTCCAGCTCCGCGAAGTCTTCGTCGTCGGTAGCAAGTAGTTCCTCGGTAAAGAGTAGTAGCAGTGTAGTTGTTGTAAAGGGGTCCATGACCGATTCTCGCGACGGTCAAGCCTACAAGACAGTCACCATCGGCACCCAGACCTGGATGGCTGAGAACTTGAACTACGACCCAGGCGATGTGTCTAGCATGAGTAGCTTCGCATGGAGCGGTTGTTACAACAACAAGGCGGACTCCTGTGCCAAGTATGGTCGTCTGTACACCTGGGAAGTTGCCATGGACAAGGCTAATTGTGCCTATGGCAAGAAGTGCAATGCTTCACTTAATCCGACAACTCCTGTTCAAGGCATTTGCCCCGAGGGCTGGCACCTGCCAAGCCATTACGAGTTCGAACAGTTGATCAACTTTATAGACCCAGACTTCGGTTATAACCATACTGATGACGCTTATTCATCTACCGCTGGCCAGCACCTGAAGTCCAAGTCCGGCAGCAATGGGACGGATGCTTACGGTTTCTCCGCGCTCCCCGGTGGTGGCAGGAACGTCAGTGGTGGCTTCTACAGTGCCGGCAACTACGCTGGCTTCTGGTCTTCGAGTGAGCTCAATAGCGACGACGCCTTCAACTTGGAACTGTCCTGCAGTAGCGAGAACGCGCGCTTCAGCTGGACCTTCAAGGTCATCGCAAAGTCGGTTCGCTGTCTTAAAGATTGATTTTTTTGTAAAACGTGTACTTGACTACCATTTTTACAAAATTTATATTTGAAGCATGATTAGGCGCCAAATCAAAGGATTCCTGTTAAAGTCTGCTTCGCAATACCCGGTTGTACTGGTTCATGGCCCCAGGCAATCCGGGAAAACCACTCTTTGTCGCGACACTTTCGCCGACAAACCCTACATATCTCTAGAAAATCCTGACACTAGGGAAAGAGCTTTGCAGGATCCCCGGGGGTTCTTCAAAAGTATCCCGAACGGGGCCATTCTTGATGAAATTCAAAATGTTCCCCATTTGCTATCCTATATGCAGCAGATTGTGGATGAATCAAATCAAAAGGGTCTGTTCATCGTTACGGGCAGTAATAATTTTGCATTACAGCAGGCTGTTACGCAGACTCTTGCCGGTCGTGTCGCCATGCTTAAACTGCTGCCTTTTTCCCTGGACGAAATCAAGGAACTGAACGCAAATGATTCCATCGACAGTCTTATTCTTTCTGGAGGGTACCCCCGCTATATAACGGAACGCCCAGACAGGTTCTTCTTTTACCAGAATTACATTTCAACCTATGTTGAGCGGGATGTTCGCCAGATTGTCAATATAAAGGATACGGCTCTTTTTCATAGATTCCTTGTTCTTTGCGCTGGGCGAATCGGCTCCATATTGGATTACACTTCTCTTTCTAACGATTGCGGAATCAATGTTAGAACAGCGAAGGAATGGCTGTCGATTCTTGAAGCTTCGTTTATCGGTTTCACATTAAATCCGTGGTACATGAATAGGACTAAACGCTTGATAAAATCGCCGAAGTTCTATTTCTACGACACAGGGCTTGCATGCGCCTTGCTAGGAATTGCCGAAGAGTCGCAATTAAACCGCGATCCTTTGCGAGGCAATCTTTTTGAAAACCTTGTGATTCTTGAAAGAATGAAACGTTCGTTTAATTGCGCGGAGCAGAAAAATTTCTGGTATTATAGAACCAGTGACGGCAAGGAAATTGACCTTGTTGAAGAAACTGGAAGAATCTTGACTCCTTTTGAAATAAAGTCTTCGGAAACGTTCAATTCGGAATTCGTCAAAAATTTCGGAGTCTTTGAAAAGGAATATCCCGAAATGTGTGGCGAAAAAACGGTCGTTTATGCAGGCCACGAAAGTTTTGAATTCAAAGGCGTTCAAGTCAAGAATTTTAGATAAAAGTTTGCGTTCTAGTTTTCCCAAAAAAATACCCCTAAAAACACCTCAAAAGGGGTGTTTTTTGCTTTAAAATGTCAGGTTTTTACAGCCCGCTTTGTAAGAAATTTCTATTTTTTATAGAGCATGCAAAATACCCCTAGAACACGAGTTCTCATCGTAAACGACGATGGGTTTAGGAGCGACAATCTGCGCGCTCTTGCGGCTGCCTTGTCCAAGGTGGCTGACGTGTTCGTTTTTGCCCCCGAAACGGAGCAGAGCGGGGTTTCTCAGGCCTTTACCGTGCGTAGGGCTCTGAGGATTAAGGCCGTTCCCGCCGATGATGATGCTCCGGTGGCTGCCGATGGATCTAGGAATTGGCTTTTCGGTTTTTATTCTGTGTCTGGAACTCCCGCTGACTGTGCCAAGTTTGCCCTTGGCCATTTCGCCAAGTTCGGGCTTTCCCAGGAACCGGAGGGTTGCCCGGGTGTAAGTTCTGCGGCAGGGGAGTTCGACGTCTGTTTCTCTGGCGTGAATGTGGGTGAAAATTCCGGCGTCTCGTCCTTGTATTCCGGTACGGTGGCCGGTGCCCGCGAAGCCGCCCTGTGGGGTGTTCCTGGTGTTGCACTTTCCCTCCGCGGTTGCGGGGGAGACCTGCTGGAAACTGCTGTTGAATTTGCAGTTCGTGTGGTCAAGGATCGCCTGTTCGAGAATGTCGCTCCCGGTACTTTCTGGAATGTGAACTTCCCCAAGGTAAAGCCTGCGGACTTCAAGGGCTTCAAGGCTGCGGTCATGGCCCGCGAAATGTTTACGGACCATTATAGTCTGGTAGACGCAGAAGATGGCTCTGGCGACAAGCTGTGGCTGCTGGATGGCGACAAGTTGTGGAATGAATCCCCTGTGGATAGTGATGACTATCTGTTGAACCAGGGTTATGCGACTATTACGCCCCACCGCATCAACCAGACCGCCTACGAAAGTTTGAAATTAATAGATGAGATGATAAATGAAAAATTAGCGGAGGGTGGCCAAGTTTAGGAGTGCTTTCCTAACCACTAACCACTAACCACTAATCACTAATTTGAGGAAAAGTGAATGTCTGAAGAAATGCTTCCAGGTACTCAGTTCAAGTCCTTGATTGAACAGGACATGCAGGACTGCTACCTCCGCTACTCCATGAGCGTGATTGTGGCTCGTGCTCTGCCCGATGCCCGTGACGGCTTTAAACCGGTGCATCGCCGCGTCATGTACAGTATGCATAAACTGGGTGTGCTTCCCAATAAGCCCACCGTGAAGTCTGCCCGTATCGTGGGTGACGTGATCGGTAAGTACCACCCCCATGGCGACTCCGCTGTATACGAAACTCTGGTCCGTATGGCTCAGGACTTCTCCCTGCGCTATCCGCTGGTTTTCGGTCAGGGTAACTTCGGTTCTATCGATGGTGACGGCGCCGCTGCAATGCGTTATACCGAAGCCAAGATGAACAACCTGGGTGTTCTCATGCTGGAAGATCTTGAAAAAGATACCGTAGACATGGGTCCCAATTTCGATGAATCCTTGGAAGAGCCGAAGGTCCTGCCTTCTGCCATTCCCAACATGCTGGTGAACGGTACTACCGGTATTGCTGTGGGTATGGCCACCTCCATGGCACCCCATAACCTCCGTGAAATTGCAAACGCTATTCATGCTCAGGCTGTAAATCCCGACATTACGGGCGAAGAACTGCTGAACTATGTCAGCGGTCCGGACTTCCCTCTGGGTGGCATCATCTGCGGTCGCGCAGGTATCCGTGATGCATACCTCACTGGCCACGGCAAGGTCCGCCTCCGTGCCCGCACAGAAATTGAAACCGACAGCCGCGGCAAGCCCCGCATCATCGTGACGGAAATTCCGTACATGGTGAACAAGGCTGAACTCTGTAAGAAGATTGCAGAACTTGTTAAGGACAAGCGCGTCGACGGCATTACCGACATCCGCGATGAATCCAACAAGGAAGGTATCCGCGTCGTTATCGAACTCCGTAAGGATGCCGTTGCAGAAGTGGTTCAGAACAACTTGTTCAAGAATACCCAGCTGCAGACTACCTTCAGCATTTACAACCTGGCCCTGGTGAACAACCTGCCCAAGGTTCTGACCCTGAAGGACTTAATCCAGATTTATATTGACCATCGTCTTGATGTGATCACCCGCTCCACCCAGTTCGACTTGAAGAAGGCTGAAGCCCGTCTCCACATTATCGAAGGTCTGCGCATCGCTACTCAGAACATTGATGAAGTGGTGCAGATTATCAAGAGCAGCGCAACCACCGAAGCCGCAAAGAAGTCTTTGCAGGATCGCTTCAACCTGGATGAAATTCAGTCCCAGGCTATCGTGGACATGCGTCTTGCCCAGCTTACCGGCCTGAACCTGGAAAAGTTGGAAAACGAATACAACGAACTGATCGCTCTCGTTGCCGACTTGAAGGATATCCTGGAAAAGCGCGAACGTCGCATTGCCATTATGCTTGAAAAGCTGGATGCCGTTGTGGCTAAGTTCGGTGACGAACGCCGCACCTCCATCGAAGATGCTGTAGACGATTACGACTACGAAGACCTGATTGCCGAAGAAGAACAGGTAATTACCTTGAGTAAGGAAGGCTACATCAAGCGCCTGCCTATCGATACCTTCAAGGCTCAGTCTCGCGGCGGTAAGGGCGTTGTTGGCACCGGCCTCAAGGACGATGACGACGTGGACCAGATCTTTACTGCAAGCACCCATAGCTACCTGCTGGTGTTTACCAACAAGGGCCGTGCCTACTGGACCAAGGTTTATCGCCTGCCCGAAGGTAACCGCAACAGTAAGGGTCGCCCCATTATCAACTTCATTGGTCTTACCGAAGGCGAAAAGGTACAGGCTATTGTGCCCGTTCGTAAGTTCGGCGGTTACTTCTGCCTGGTATTCGCTACCAAGAAGGGTATCGTCAACAAGATGGACCTCACCCTCTTCAGCCGTCCCCGTAAGGCTGGCGTCAATGCCATCAGCCTGGATGAAGACGATGAATTGGTGAAGGTACAGCTGGTGGGTATGTCTGCCGAAGAATTTAACGCCTCTCAGGAAGGTGACGACAATGATGAATCTGTAGAATCTCAGACTGCAGAAAATCAGGCCGCCCCTGAATCTGAAGATGGCGACGATACCGCTGCCCAGCCCATTGCCAAGGACCTCCTGATGCTTGCCACCAAGAATGGTCAGGCCGTAACGTTCCCCATTAGCTGCATGCGTTCCATGGGTCGTGGCACTCACGGCGTGAAGGGCATTACCCTGGCCGAAGGTGATGAAGTCATCTCCCTCATCTGGCTCAAGGAAGGCAACAAGATCGTGACCATTACCGAAAAGGGCTTTGGTAAGCGTTCTCAGCCCAGCTCCTACCGCGTGACCAAGCGCGGCAGCAAGGGCGTTCGCAACCTCAGTGCCGACGGTATGGAAAAGACCGGTTCTGCAGTATTCGTAGAAAGTGTTGCAGATGATTACGACTTGATCATTACCAGTAAGGAAGGCCAGGTCATCCGTATCGAAGCCGATTCTATCCGTCTTACCAATCGTAGCGCGATCGGCGTGAAGTGTATCCGCCTGAACGATGGCGACACCGTCCAGGATGCAACTGCTCTGCCTAGCGTCGAAGACATCGAACATGATTCCGCTGAAGCCAAGGAAACCTTCGATCACGTCGAAGGCGTTGAAGTGGATGACGATTCCGTTGTGAAGGATGATTCTCCGGAACAGCAGATTGGTGCTCCTTCTGAAGACTAGCGATAGTTTGTTCTAAATTATCGGTTAAAACTTTTAATCCCTGTTGCTTATTATTGCAACAGGGATTTTTTTACGGAACTCTATAAAGCCAACGTTCTTTTTGTTGATTTTTTTTAGAAAAAAGCTGTTTTTTACCTGTTGTAGCTGTTGTAGAAGGCTACAACGGAATTGATCCAGTAGTGCTTAACAACCGATGTAGAATAGTATAGATTAGAATAGAGTACAAATAACCCCCCGAGAGGATAAGTATGAGTATCAAAAAAGTTTTAACAACAGCCTTTGCCATGGCTGCAATTTCGTCATCCATTTCCTGGGGACAGACCGTTACCTGCTCCAATGGCACATCCCAGAAAATGGGTAGCGCCGGTGGCTATGATTACGAACTCTGGAGCCAGAATGGTGCCGGTTCCGCAACTATGAAGCTTAACGTAAGCGACGAAAATGGTGGTGCTTTCGAAGTTGAATGGCAGGGTACTATCAACATGTTAGCCCGTACCGGAAAGCGTTGGGGATCTAACTCCAGTGTTACCGTACAGAATGTGGGTAATATTACCTCTGAATTTGAAGTGGAATGGAGCTCCACCGACAACGTGAAGTATGTCAGTGTCTATGGCTGGGGCTATTACGACCAGGCGGACATTCCCAGTGGTTTCAGCAATGAAATTGAATACTACATTGTCCAGGATCGCGGAAGCTACAATCCTACCCAGGGCGGTAAAAAGTGGGGTTCTGCAACTATCGATGGTATTAGCTACGATTTCTATACTACCGACCGTATTCAGCAGCCTTCTCTTTCGGGTACCAGCACCTTTAAGCAGTATTGGTCCATCCCGTCGAATACGAGCCAGCATCGTACCAAGGGTACCATTTCTATTTCCAAGCACTTCAGCGAATGGGCTAAAGCTGGTATGAAGATGGGTAAGCTGTATGAAGTTGCTTCCATGAAAATTGAATCCTACACTGGAAATACGGGTACTGCAAAGGGTTATGCTAAAGTTAAGAAGAACCTGCTGAAAATCGGTGGCAGTGCCGATGAACTTGCCCTCAATGTAACTGCATCTCCGGCTGCTGCAGGTACTGTGACAAAGAGCCCCAGCGCTAACTATTATGCTCCCAAATCTACTGTACAGCTCACCGCCAAGGCTAACGAAGGCTGGAAGTTTGTGGGTTGGGAAGGTGGCGCTACTGGTTCTACCGAAACCATTTCTGTAACCATGGACAAGGAAAAGTCTGTGGTCGCCAAGTTTGAATTGGTTGGCGAAACCTCTGTGAACCTTCTTAAGGATGGTAATTTCCCTAGCGGCAGCGTGATTTCTACAAGCAACGATGCATCTTGGTTCCTGGGTCAGGGTACAAACTGGGGTGGCTCTGCTGCAAAGACTTCTGTTGCTGGTGGCTCGGCTACGGTTGACGTTACCACTACTGGTAAAGAAACTTATATGCCGCAGCTTGTTCAGTACGGTGTGGCTCTTGATAAGGGCATGAAGTACAAGTTGTCCTTTAAGGCTAGCGCAGATGTTGCTCGCAAGATTGAAGTTTCTTTCCAGCAGTCCGTAGACCCCTGGGGTGCATACGCCACTAAGGAATTTGACATCACCACCACGGAAAAGGAATACGCATTTATCTTTGCTATGGAAGAAGATTCTGATGATGCCGCTCAGTTTGCCTTCAATTTGGGACAGGCTACAGGTGCTGTCAAGATTAGTGACGTCAAGCTGGTCTTCACCACTGCTGAACCGGGTTCCGAAACTGATCCTGGTACGACTTCTTTCGGTTCTATGGTTCAGGGTGTTCAGTTCGAACTGGCTGTGGGCAGCTTCCAGGTATTCGATATGCAGGGTAAGAGCCTGGGCTTGGTTGAAGTTGCTGCCGGTACCTCTCTGAAGGATGCCCTCAAGGCCAAGTTCCAGCAGAGTGGTGTCTATATGGTTCGCCAGGGCAATCGACTCCAGAAGGTTTCTGTCTCTCGCTAAGAAAGGCAAAAGGTTTCGTTACTCACTCAATTGCTCCTTACAAAACCTCTGTGATTAACGAAGAAACGTCCCGTGAATGCGGGACGTTTTTTATGTGTGCGTGATATGAAAAATTCCCGAAAGATGAAGGAGGCTTTTTGGGGGCCTCTTCAAAGGCGGTTTTCGGGACTTGTTTTTATTTCAGCAAATCTTCGGGAACGGCCTCCGCCATGGCCTTATAGGCTGCGGCGCTAGGATGCAGGTGGTCACCAGAGTCAAAGCCTGGGGCGAAACATTCTGGGCGGGCGGAATCGCGTACAGCGGCGTCAAAATCAACGCAACCGTCGAAATCCGCTGCGGTTCTCAGCCATTGGTTGAATGCGTTACGGATGGCGTCGCGGTTTTCGTTGTAGGTGCGCCAGCCGTAAATGGGGAGCAGTGTGCCGCTGTAAACTTTGAGACCTAGCTTGCGGGCGTGGGTGAGGTAGATTTCCTGAATGCCGCTAATCAGATCTTCTGCGGTAGGCATGTCGCTCCAGGGACGGAACTTATTGACTTCGACGCCCACGGGATGGATGATGTCGTTGATGCCATGCTGGATAATTACTGCAGAAGCTCCCGCTACGTTCAATTCGATGGGGAAGCGGGTGGCGCCCTTTAAACCGTAGGCGGCATAGGTGATGCAGTTGTATTCGCGGAGAATGCGGGTGCCGCTGACGGCGCGACGAATGACGGACACATTGCGGAAGCCTGCGTCCCATGCGCGCAGGGCGAGATAATCGGGCCAATCCTGGGCGGTAATGGAATCACCGTAGCAGACCAGGGCGTGGTTCTGTTCTTCGGTGAATACGTCGACGGTGTTCAGGAAGTAAAACCAGTTGGTGTTGCGGGTTAAATCGGCGGGAAGGTCGCGGTCCTTGGCGAAATTGCCGTAGCTGTACTTGCCATTGGAAAGAGGGCCCGTAATCAGGGTGCCTGCGTTCATTTGTGTGAAGTCTGCGAAGTACATGCTGACTTCTATGGTTTCGCCGGCGGTAATGTCAAAGGCGATGGCGTCGCTTTCTACTTCGGTGCCGGGGGCCATGGTGATGGAGACCTTGCTATCAAAGGTGATGGCTGCGGGGGTGTAGGTCGTTGCGTTTGCGGTTTGCGGAACTTGCTTGGCGACGAATGCGCTTGTAATGGTGACGGGTTCAGTTCCTGTCAGATTGGAAAATCTGAAACGGATCTTACTTCCCGAAAAACAAATGCGGATGGGGTAGCGGAGGGTGATGTCCTTGGCGTATACCGCTGCAGTTCTGTCTGTGATAGAGGTGGCGTTACCCCAGGCGGCAACCCATTTGGTGAATGTGGACATTGACATAACCTTTTTTTAAAGTTAGCGTTCCTAACCTGATTTACCGGAATCCAAATTTAGCTAAAATGGGAAACTTTCTATCTTTGGTGTCATGGAGCTCCCGCAAAAAATGGGAGAGTGCATTATGAAGTTTTTTGTTACAGGTGTGGGTGGCCAGTTAGGTCACGATGTGATGAATGAATTGGCTAAGCGCGGTCATACCGGTGTCGGTACGGATATGGCTCCTGAATACAGTGGTGTGGCCGATGGAAGTGCCGTTACCACGATGCCCTACGTTCAGTTGGATATTACTGATGCCGCTGCCGTTGAAAAGGTGATTTCTGAAATCAAGCCCGACGCCGTGATTCATTGTGCTGCCTGGACTGCCGTGGATATGGCTGAAGATGACGCCAACGTGGCAAAGGTACGTGCGGTAAATGCCGGCGGTACCCAGAACATTGCCAACGCCTGTAAGAAGCTGGATTGCAAGATGACCTACATCAGCACAGACTATGTGTTCGATGGTCAAGGTTCTGAACCCTGGCAACCGGATTGCAAGGATTACAAGCCTCTGAATGTTTATGGTCAGACTAAGCTGGAAGGCGAACTTGCCGTTTCTAACACTCTGGAAAAGTACTTTATCGTTCGCATTGCCTGGGTCTTTGGCTTGAATGGCAAGAACTTCATCAAGACCATGATCAACGTGGGCAAGACTCACGATACCGTGCGCGTGGTGAACGACCAGATCGGTACTCCCACTTACACGTTTGACCTGGCCCGTCTGCTTATCGATATGAATGAATCTGAAAAGTACGGCTATTACCATGCTACCAACGAAGGCGGATTCATCAGCTGGTACGATTTTACCTGTGAAATTTACAAGCAGGCTGGCATGAGCACCAAGGTTGTTCCTGTGACTACTGCGGAATATGGTCTTTCTAAGGCGGCTCGACCCTTTAACAGCCGACTGGATAAGAGCAAGTTGCGTGAAGCTGGCTTTGAACCGCTGCCTACCTGGCAGGATGCCCTGAGCCGTTACCTAAAGGAAATTGCGGAATAAAATGAACGAAGAAAAAGAAACCTATCGCGAAGTAATGCCCGGTGAACTCCCCTGTGAATGCCCCGAATGCGACGGTGTCATGGTGGTGGATCCGGATAACAGCTACAAGTTCACCTGCGACAAGTGTGGACATATCAAAGATTAAAACCGGCGGTTTTAATCTTTGAATTACAAAGTACGAATTATGAATTATGAGATAGGTGATCTTGGCTGGACCATGCCATAGGATTCTCGTAACTCATACTTCATACTTCATAATTCATAATTGTTCTGATGGATCTTACTGCTTTAAAGATTGAGTACCCGGAGCTTCCCGTTGTTCAGAAACGGGAGGAGTTTTTTAAGCTACTTGAAAAACATCAGGTTGTGATCGTCAAGGCGGATACGGGATCCGGTAAGTCTACCCAGTTACCGAAATTCCTGCTGGAGTATTTAATCACCAAGGGTGGTGATTTCAAGATCGGCGTGACGGAACCTCGTCGCTTGGCGGCTATGTCTATTGCAGACCGCCTGCGTGAGGAACTGAAGGCGGATGAACTGGTCAGCACCAAGATCCGTTTCTGGGAACAGGGAACCAATGATGCTCCTGTCAAGGTCATGACCGATGGTATCCTGCTTCAGGAATTCCGTCGCGACAGACTTTTTAAGCAGTACTCCGCCATCGTGATTGACGAAGCTCACGAACGCTCCTTGAACATCGATATCCTGCTGGGGATTTTCAAGTCGGTGCTGAAGGCGCGTCCCGAGTTTAAGCTGATTGTGGCTTCTGCCACCTTGGATGCGGCCCTCTTCGAGAAGTTCTATGATAACAGCTGTGTGCTGGAAGCGGAAGGCCGCACGTTCCCTGTAGAAGTGGAATATTACTTCCGGGATGCGGTGCAGAAGAGCAAACCGAGGGATGGTTTCCGCGGACCTTGGGATGATGACGACGATGATCGCCGTGATGCCTCTGGCAAGGGGGACTCCGGTCTCATAGAAGAAGCCCGCGATGCCATTCTGGATCTGGAAAGCCGCCATCGCGACCATCTGCTTTGCTTCTTGCCGACGGAACGTGATATTCAGGATTTGGCCAACGAATTGAAGCCGGATCTGGATGCCGCCAGCTTTGATATTTTGCCGCTGTATGGCCGCATGAGCCCCGATGAACAGCGCCGCATTTTCAAGAGTACCAGCAAGACCCGTGTCGTTCTTGCCACAAACATTGCTGAAACTTCCCTGACGATTCCCGGTATCGCCTACGTGGTGGATACGGGTATGGCTCGAATTTCACGTTACAACGCCCAGTCCCGAATTCAGGGGTTGCCTGTGGAAGAGGTTTCCAAGGCTAGCGCCCGTCAGCGTACAGGTCGTGCGGGCCGTGTGAAGCCCGGTGTCTGCATTCGACTTTATTCTCCCGAGAATTTTGAAAAGCGTGACGACTTTACGGAACCGGAAATTCGCCGAAGCAATTTGGCCAACGTGGTGCTGCAATTGCGCAGTCTTGGCCTTGAAATGGAAAGCTTCCCTTTCTTGCAGGCTCCGCCTCATTCTGCGTTCCGTGGCGCCTATAAGACTCTGTTTGAACTGGGTGCCCTGACGGCGGATAATGCCAGCGGTCATGTGACGAAGTTGGGCCGCGATATGACGAAGCTGCCTATGGATGTGGCTTTGTCTGCGGTGCTGCTGCGTGCTCGTGATGCGGGTGTTTTGCAGCCGGCCCTTATTGTGTGCGCCGCCCTTTCTATTCAGGATCCGCGAGTGGTTCCTAACGAGGAGCCGGAACGCGGTCGTGTTCGCGGACTCCATCGAAAGTTTGCGGGACACAAGAGCGATTTTATCACCTATGTGTGCATGTGGAATGCATTTTGCGAAGCCTGGGATACCGATCAGAAATCCTGGAACAAGTTGCGCAAGTTCTGCGACAAGATGAGTCTGCATTTTTTGCGTTGCCGCGAATGGATCGATTTGTACGAACAGTTCGGACGAATTCTGGATGCCAAGTTCGAAAGCCGCATTTGCCCGCCAGACAAGTTCCATCAGGACAATTTGCACATTGCCTTGCTCAGCGGTTTCCTGGGCGGTATTGCCCGCCGTGATATCGAGAACGGTTGCTACCGCCTGGTAAGCGGTCGTGAAACTCACGTGTTCCCGGGTAGCGATCTGTATGGCAAGAGTGTGGAATGGCTGTTCAGCGCCGAAGTTCGCGAAACCAGCCGAATCTTCTTGACCAAGGGCGCAGAAATCAAGCCTGAATGGATTGTGCAGGTGGCGGAACCTTTCTGCACCCGCCGCTGGTATGCGCCGGTGTGGAACAAGGAACGAGGCTTTGTAGAAGCTGTTGAGGAAGTGGCCTTCCGCGGTCTTGTGATTAGCCGCGGTCACCGTGTGGATTATGCCCGCGTGAACCCTGAAGAATGCTGCCAGATCTTCTGGCGCGAAGCGGTTGTGGTGGGCGAGATGGCAAGGCCCTTCCCCTTCATGGTCCACAATGAACGTGTGGTGGAAGATTTGCATGCCCTGGAAGCCCGTAAGCGTCAGTTTGGTCTGGCTCCCAGCGAAGATGCCCTGGTGGACTATTATGTGCGTATTGCACCTAAGGTTAATTCCATCAGGACCTTGAAAAAGTATTTGGAAGAGTCTGGCGACCAGTGGCTAAAATTCGATGCGAAATTCTGGCTGGATCAGCTAGACGAAAAGATGGGCGTTGCCTTGCAGTCTAGCGGGGACCGCAGTCTTGGAAAGTTCGGCGATTTGCTGGATGGTGCCTTAAAGGGTCGCGGTAATGATCCCCGTGCCACCAGGAAGCACGAAGAAAAGCCTCAGGCGGAATTGGGCGGTTCTGTAGAACAGTTCCGCATTATGGAATTGACTCGCGGTAAGGAACGTGTGGTGACCGGCGAAATGGTTTTCGACGCCACCAAGGATTGCGACGGCATTACCTTGAGATTCCCCTATGACTTGCTCACGGAAACTTCTCCGGCTACTTTGGCGCTTTCTATTCATCAATGGCGTGAGTGGATGGTGGAATCCATCGTTCGCGAAATGCCCAAGTCTGCCAAGAAGTACCTGGAAGGCAGACGTACTCAGATTGATGATGCCTTCTGCGAAAAGCTGGTGAACAATCCCCATAAGGCTCCGCTGCTGTGCCTGTACGAGGCTTTGGCTGAAATTAAACAGTTGGACTGCGATATTCCTACCGTAACTCCGGAACGTGAAAATCATCTGCGCTTGCATCTTAAGGTGTTTAAGCAGGGTGTAGAAGAAAAGTTCCCGCTGGAACTTTCTCCGGAGTGGGGAAGCTACCGCCTGTTCCTGGCGGTGCGTCCGGTGGTGGTGACTTTCGGTATCGATTTCCCGCTGGAGAACTTGCGCTTTGGTTGGCGCCTGGGAGAGTCTGCCTTGATGGCTCCCGAGGAATCGACTTTCTGGCAGGATTTCCGCAAGCGTCTGGAACGGGGCTCGACGGCTAATTCCGGGACGGGTTCTGCTGCGGGTGCAGCTGACCTTGTTGCGGACCGCCTGAATATGCTGGAAACGGGCGGCCTCTATTCCGACGGCTTCAAGACGGCCCTTAAAATCTGGGTGGCGAAATCCCTTAACGCAGACGGTCTGGACGCTAATCGCTGTACCCGTTTTACGGGGCTGGAATTTTCCCGCGGCAAGAAAATTTCTGATTTCAGGAATTTGGCAAACACTACTCGCAGTGAAGACGAAGAAATTCGTCTGGCCCTCGTTCGTGGGACTTACGAAGCAGGCCTCCTTGGCGGAAATGCTTTTGTCAAGGCTTGGGACATTCTGAAGAATTTCAGTGTGGCCATGCGTCAGGGCCACGACCATGCGGTTGATGCTGCGGGATTCGTGGTGAATAAAATTGCGGCTCTTTACCAACAAGATAACGCTTTGTTTGACCGCGTTCAGGCGCTTGGCAATTTGCTGGATCATTCTCTTGATCAAAAAGTTAGCGGAACCCGTCGTGACGTCCATCCCATAGATTCGGCTGGGACTCCGGCCCGTGAACTGGATGCCCGCGCTCTTCGCGACTTGTTCCGCCCGTACCTCAAGGCTCGCTTTATGAAGGATCATGAGCTGAAGGCGGCTCGTGACCTGCTTTCTCAAATTGAACGCAAGAATAGCGATGATGCTGAATTCCCGGAACTTTTCTTGCAGGCCAAGGCCATGCTGGAAGATTTCGAGATTGTTCGTTTCAAGCGGAAAGGCGACGATTCCGAAGAAGTGGTTGAAGTGGACGCTTTGGCTAAGCTAAAGGGCCGATTTGGCCGTCTTTAACGTGGTTTGGAAGGACGTAATTTTCTAAATTGTGTCCGATGAAATTTAATTTCCGCAATTTTTGTATTTCTTGCGTGATGGGCCTTGCCGCCCTTACGCTGACTGCTTGTGATTTGCCCTTTAGTTTGGGCAAGAATGATTCTGTGATTGTTTCTGTTGGCGAATCTAAGTTGCAGGATTCCGACGTGCGCCGCATGGCTCCGGATTGGGATTCCTGGGACAACCGTCAAAAGCTTTCTTTCCTGGAACACTGGATTAATGAAGAAACCATTTACCAGGAAGCCTTGGCCAACAACGTGCTGGAAGATACCGTGCTCCAGTACCAGATCGAAAAGACAGTTCGAAAGATTGTCGTGGATCACTTCCTTCAGACTTTTGCAGATACCATGATGGTGGGCGATGGCGAACGCCTGGACTACTATACCAATCATCAGGATTTGTTCCTCCGTGGTAAGACCACCATTTCTGGCTTCCTGATTTACTTCAAGGATTGGCAGAGCGCTGACACTTATTACAAGGGCCACAAGAATACGGTTTACGATTCCGTTCCGGGCCCCCATTACCTGGTTAAGAAGTACGAGACTTTTGACTCTGTGGCAGTGACGCCGGACAGTTGCACCATTCCGTCTCTAGATAGTGTGTCTGTGGGTAGCCTGACCCGCATGAAGTATTGCGGTGGTTCCCTCAAGATGGCCGTGGTTCTTTCTCGCCTGGATTCTGCCGATGTGCTGCCCTATGCCGAAGTGGCTAACGATGTGGCTGATCGCGCCTGGGTGGAACATCAGAAGGTGGTGATGGACCGACTGAAAAAGGAATGGAAAAAGGCTCGCCCCATTTTTTCACAGATGAATGTTTTTAGTGGAAAGGAACAATAAAAGGTATGATGATGAAGTTCCGTTTGATTTTGTTGGCGTTGTGTGCTGTGGCTTCCTTGGCTTCTGCAGAACCGGTCTTGATGGAAGGGGTTGCAGCAGTTGTAGACGGCAAACCTATTATGCGTTCCGAATATTTGAGCAGCCTTTATCGGTATCAGGAAACACCTGAAGGCTCTGCCATGAGCGAAGCGGATCAGCGTAAGTATGTGCTGGATCAGCTTATCGAAGAAAAGGTTCTGCTTTCTCGAATCGACCGCGATTCCATTGTGGTGTCTGACGCCGAAGTAGATCAGCGTGTGACGGCCCACTTGCAGCAGTTGGCTTCTAGCCAGAACACCAACTTGGCCACTTTGGAAAAGGCAATCCGTGCCCAGCTGGGGATTAGCATGGCTCAGTACCGCGACCAGCTGGCCAAACAGATTCGTGGCCATATCGAAATGAGCCGTGTCCGTCAGCGTCATGTTGGCTCCATCAATCCCACCAAGAAGGAAGTGGATGCCTTCTACGCAGCCTATAAGGATTCTCTGCCGCCGCAGTATAATTGCGTCTTGCTGAGCCATATTCAGATACCCATTGTTCCCGATGCCGCCATTGTGGACTCCGTGAAGAAGTTGGCCGAAGCCTTGATCGATACCCTGAACTTGGGTATGAGCTTTGAACTTTTGGCCAAGGCCCACTCTCAGGATACTGCCGCTGCCAAGGGCGGTGACCTGGGTTATTACAAGCGCGGTCAGCTGGACCCTGTATTTGAACGCGCCCTGGATCAGCTGAAGAACGGTCAGTATTCTGCAAGCCCGGTAAAGACTTCTCTGGGTTGGCATATTCCTCGCGTTCTCGGTCGTAAGGAAGACGGCGTTCGTTCCGCACAGATTTTGCTCTATACCATTCCCTCTGCCAAGGACAGTGCCGACATTCTGGCTCGCGCCGACTCTCTTCATAAGTCTATCAAGTCTGCCGAAGATTTTGGCAAGGCTGCCCGTAAGTTCAGCGAAGACAAGGCCAGCAACTTTGCCGGTGGTCGCCTGGGCTGGTTCCAGAAGAGCGAAATGGTTCCTGCCTATGTAGATCCTGTCTCTAACTTGGAAGTAGGTCAGGTTTCTGAACCGGTGCTGATTGATGGTGCCTACCATCTGTTCCGCCTGGATGATTCCCGCCAGATTCGTGAACTGACTCTGGAAGAAGATTACGGCAAGATCGAACAGATGTGTGCTACCCACATGGAAAACGAAAAACTCGGCGCACTCATTAAGAAGTGGCGTGAGGAAGTCCATGTGGAAATCCGTATGACCGAATAATTTTTTTGCTGAACCATGATTCATTTTAACCACGTCACCAAGTCTTACGAAGAAAACTGGAAAGCTCTTTCCAACGTTTCTTTCCGTATTCACAAGGGTGAGTTTGTGTTCTTGACGGGTCATTCCGGTGCCGGTAAGTCTACGCTGTTGAAGCTGATTTACATGGACGAACGCCCTGACGATGAACGCGGTGGACAGGTCATGGTGAAGTTTACCGGCGATTGCCTTTACGATAGTAAGAACACTCCCGACAAGAACATCCTGGCGCTGCGTCGCAAGATGGGTATCATCTTCCAGGACTTTAAGCTGTTGCCGGATCGCAATGTTTTTGAAAATGTGGCCTTGGCCCTGCGTATTGTGGGCACTCCCAACAACAAGATTAACGCCGCCGTTTTTGACGCCTTGGCTTTGGTGGGTATCAGTCAGAAGCGTTTTGCCATGCCTTACACATTGTCTGGCGGTGAACAGCAGCGTGTGGCCATCGCCCGCGCCATGGTGCATAACCCGTACTTGTTGCTGGCTGACGAACCTACTGGAAACCTTGACCCGAAAAACGCCGAAGAGGTGTTTAAGATTTTTAAGGAAATCAATGCCCGCGGCACTACCGTTTTGATGGCAACCCATAATCCCGACTTCTACATGAACAGCACTTTCCGCCGTCTGACTCTTGATCACGGCGAACTGCTCAATCGCGATATTATTTAAGGCCTTCGAATATGTTGAGGGGAATGGCTGTAAAAATCATTTGCTGCCTGGCAATGATTTGTTCCTGTTCCTTTGCTGGTGGGCTTTGGACGTCATCCTGGTTTCCATTCCATTTAACTCGTTTTGGATTGCCATAGAAATGGCTCTATTCTGCTTTTAGGAAATCTGGATTTCCTTGATGCAACCTGGTTTAAGGTCGCCTAAAATAAATTCATCAATCTGAATGCGGACCAGGCGGAGAACCTCGTAGCCTAAGTGGGCTAGCATGCGGCGAATTTCGCGGTTCTTGCCTTCGGTCAATGTGATTTCTAGCCAGCAGTTCTTTTCGCCTTCGGTGTGGAGGACAGCCTGCTTGGCGTGCATGAATTCTTCGGATTCCCCGAAAACGCGGGGCGGAACTATAAAGCCCTCTTCCATTTTGTGAAGGTCTTCGGCGGTGGGCTTGCCCTTGGTCTGCACGCGGTAAATTTTCTTGTGGATGTCTGTGCCGGCGCTCTCGTCTCTCGCCTCTGGTCTCTCGTCTGATTTGCGGGGTTCCAGAATGCGGTTGGCCCACTCAGTATCGTTGGTGAACAATAGCAACCCTTCGCTGGCTGCGTCTAGGCGGCCCACCGGCGAGATGTGGGGCGGTTCCTTGCCCGAATACATTTTGCGGTATTGCTCTGCGAAAACTTCCATGACGGTGGCGCGTCCCTTTTCGTCGTTTGCCGTGGTGACGATTCCCCGGGGCTTGTTCATCATGAAGTACACTTTGGCGTTGGCTTCGATGCGCTTGCCGTTGATGATGATTTCGTCGCTTTCACGGGCAGGAGTTTCGGGGTCGTGGATGATGCGACCGTTCAGGGTGACGCGGCCTTCACGTACAAGCATTTCGGCCTTGCTTCGGCTGCAGTAACCCCGCTTGCTAATAACGCGGGCAACGCCGTGAGCGCCTCCGCCAAACTTGTTGGCGGTTTTTCCAAAGGATGGCTTACCCTGTTGCGGACGCTTGTTGAAACTGTTGCGAGAATTGAAGACCATTTTTTTACGTGTCATCCTGAGCGAAACGAAGTGGAGTCGAAGGATCTAGAGCACATCTAGAAGGCTGAATATTTTTTTATTTAAAGCATTGTTTGTGGCATCCGCAGAGCCTTCGTCAATGCCTTCCGGGAAATCCTGGTTCCGAGCCCGTTCTCCGCAAATGTCCACCCCAAGTATTTTACGGTGGGCAAACAGATTCTTCAAAATATTTTCCAGTTGTTCAAAGGTTAGACTGCCTTGGTCCCAGTTGGTCACCACGTCGTCAATGGAAAGGGTATCCTTGTCGATACTGATATATAGGTTTGATGAACGTAGGGCGGCAAGTGCTACCTGTGATATATCAAAATTTGGGGTGCGTAACAAAGTCTCGGGAATGAATGTCACGCGGCTTGCGTACTTCTCGAATTCCGCACTAGGTTCGTTCTTGATTTCTTCAATCAGATGGTCCGCAACGCCGATAAGCACCACATTTCTAATAAACTTGTTGTTGTCCAGAACTTCCTTGACCCAGCCCCCGCAACTGAGAATTCCTTCAAATCGGGGTGGCTGCATATCGGGATGATGATCGAATATGACCAGGTCAAAATCTTCGTTGACGCGGTCCGTCCACAGCTTGCTCATGTAGTGGTAATTGCCGTTGTCAAAGAAGTGGATGCCGGTGAAACCGGCGTCGTTATTAGCTGTGATGCGGTCTGCGGCTTGGTCCATCATTTTACGGATTTCTGCTTGGGCGTCGTCATCGCAGTAACAATCAGTGCCGCTGATATTTGTGCAATCCATCCAGTAGACGTTGGCGCGTTCCCGCAGCTCCTGCATAAAAGGCTGTTCGCTATGGATGCCGGTAAAGTCTTGGATGGTGCAAAAATTCATGACGTAAAGTTAAGAAAAATCTTTTAGCTCTATTTCGGTATCCTTTTTGATATCTCGGGTGAGCAAGTAGAAAATGGGGGTGTCGCAGGCCGCAAGAATCATCTTGAAGAAGTATTGCCCCACCATCATGGAAAGTAGCACCGGGCGCATTTCTGCCTGGAACAGCCAACCGAATCCGAAACCGAAGGCGATGCCGATAAACACAACGGTATCTAGAATTTGGCTGGTCATGGTGGAGGCGTTATTCCAGATCCAGCGATGTTTGGTATCGCCATGCTTGGCGATGTAACGGGTGCGAATGCTGTGGAAAATCCAGATGTCCCATTTTTGTGCGATGAGGTAGCCGGCGAGGCTTGCCACCACGAACACCCAGTTCTGACCTAGAAGGCGAACGTAGGTTTCTTGCATGCTGTCGTCTGCGGCGGGCAGGTGCTGGGTCAGCAAAATCAGGAGGGTGGCAAAAACTTGCCCCACCAGGCCGAAGATGACCGCCTTGTTGGCTTCTTTCTTGCCCCAGATTTCGCCGATGATGTCGGTGGCCAAAAAGGTAAAGGCATAGCAAACGCCCGCACCAGGCAAAGTGACTGCGTTGCCGAAAAGGCTAATGCCTGTGTACATCAGCTTGGCAGTAACCACATTTGAGATGACCAAGCCAACGGTGAAGATTATGTTTAGAAGAATCAAGTTTTCGTTGGTCTTTTTCATGAGTGAAATCCTTATGCGATGGCGGGGTCCTTCACGTTGTTGGCGGCAAAAGCTTTAGCGCGGTCGATGCAGGTGCCGCATTCGCCGCAGGGTTTATCGCCGCCTTCGTAGCAACTCCAGGTCAGTTCAAATGGGGCTTTAAGCTCCAGACCTTTCTTGACCACGTCTGCTTTTGATAGTCCTGCAAAAGGAGCGGTGACGCGGACTTGTTCGTAGGTGCCGATAGAAATGGCTCTACTCATGGTGCTTACGAAAATTTCGCTGCAGTCGGCGTAAGCGTTACCGGCGGCGTCATCTCCGTGGGCACCCAGGTAGATTTCCACGTCGTCGTTTTCAAAAATGCTTTGGGCGAGACTGGCACAAACACTGAGCATTAAGCCGTTGCGGAAAGGAACGTAAGTGGAAACCTTGCCATTGACGGGCGTGATTTGCTCGGCGTAGCTTTTGTGCTCGATGGCTTGTGTAGACTGGGCTAACAACGAACAGTTGGAAAACTGCAGTACGCTGGACAGGTCAAATTCGTAATGAGGCAACTTGTAATAGTCTGCCACCTTGCGGGCACATTCCAGTTCCTTGTTGTGTTTTTGACCGTAAAAAATGGAAGTGGTGGCTACATTTTCTGCGCCGTATTTAGCTACGGCCATGGCCACGCAGACGGTGGAATCCACACCGCCTGACGAAAGGACGATTGCTTTTTTCATAGAATAGTGGTTAGTGGTTGGTGATTAGTGGTTAGAATTACAGAAAATGGACTTCTCCTGCCACTTCTGCTTACTAATCACTAAGCACTGCTTACTTATTTCCAGGAGTTTCTGCGGTCTACGCTGGCGAAAAGCCGGTCGGTTGCCTTCTGTTCGTAAATGGTACCCGGTTTGCCATAGTTGGCGAAGGGGTAAATGGAGATGCCGCCACGGGGCGTGAAAATGCCTTCCACTTCAAGGTACTTGGGTGAGAGCAACTTCACCAAATCCTTCATGATGATGTTGGCACAATCTTCGTGGAAATCCCCGTGATTGCGGAAACTGAAAAGATACAGCTTCAGGGACTTGGATTCCACAATGTACTGGTCCGGAATGTAGTTGATGCGGATTTCCGCAAAGTCCGGCTGACCGGTTTTGGGGCAGAGGGAAGTAAACTCCGGGCAATTCAGCATGACCATGTAGTCATTGTCGGGATGCTTGTTGGGGAAACGTTCAAGAACGTCGGGATCGTAATCGTACTTGTACTTGGTATTCTGATTGCCAAGCAAGGTGACGCCTTCCAATTCAGCGTCGGTACGGCCGGAATTAACGGACGTATTGTCGGTCATATGTGCTCCTAGTTTTGTTTAGAGACAGGAGGTTTTCGAACTGTCTTTGCGTACCGCAATTTAGAAAAATAAAGGCGGTCCATCAAGACCGCCTCGGATAACTTTTTATCACCAAGTTGTATAACCTTCGGTAGGAGTTCCGCATGTTCCTAAAGGACCGATTTTTTGAATTTCAAATCCACCTTTATAGGATCCGTCCAATTCTGGTCCGTTGTCTTCGAATTGGACCATGAATCCCACGATTCGCGTGAGGAAGTCTTCCTTTGTTACCCGTTGTTCTGCAAAGCCATCCTGACGACTGAAAACTTCCCAGGGAAGGTCTGCTATGACAAGGGAATCTGCACTTTCCATCCATGCCATATAATTGATTCCTCCCGAATAATTTTTTGCATCTTCGGGGACAATGCCGAGGAAGAATCTACCTTCTGATTTGAAGACGGCGCAAAGCCCACCCCAGTCAGTTATGTCTTGCTGTTCTTCGTAAATGCGAATAGTTGCGCCGGCATAAGTGGATTCTCCCATTTGGCATTTTACAGCGCCCTTCAAACCTGTAAAGTCGTACTCTTCGTAGTAAACGCTTGATGCTGAAATTTTGCAGGCGTCGCAGTTATCTTCGTAAAAACTCCAGACACCCAACTTATTGGATGTATCTTCGCTACTGGAGGAACTATGAATTTCGGATTCATTCGATGATTCCGCAGTTGCTTCACTGCTGGAAGAAATTTCTTGACTGTTGGAATCAGAGGATTCGCTTATGCAACTTGTGCTAGAAGTATCATCTCCGCAAGCCCAGAATGCTAATGAAAAGGCTAGGACAGAGCCAAATAAGAATCTGTTTTTCATATAAACCTCCTACTGGAGGAATTATAGAAAAAGTCTTATTTAAATCGTTTGCAGAAAGTACAGTTTTGACAGAAGGGATGGCGCAGCTCGTGATTGGTAAAGCCTTCCTTGATTTTGACCGCAAGAGGAGAATGCAAAATGTTTAAAAGACTGTTGTCTTGAATTCGTCCTAACGTAATTTGTCCGCTGTGATCCAGACAGCAGGCGACTACGCGGCCGTCGTGAAGGATGGCACAGTGAGTGTCCAAGGCGCGACACGTTCCCTTCGGAAAGTTTGCACAAGAACTTGAATTGTCGTCGTTGGAGACGGCCGCGGGCCATTCAAATCTTGAGTCCTGATGAATATAAATGCGGCCTTCCACAAGGAAACTCTTGTGGCGGCTGCAGAAATGCTCCAATGTGATGGGTGCGCGGTTTTCTTCCGGTGCACTGTTCTCATCTGCAGAGCCTGTGCGGCCTAAGGCTTTATTCACCTGCTCCAGCATGTAGTTGTTCCAGGCGTTGGAACTTTCGTCGCCTACATTCCACAGTCGCAAATTGATGTACAAGTCGGGACGTTCCGCAGCGGCCATACGGCAAAAGTCTAGGATATTCTGCAGGTTTTCCGCGGCTTCGTCAAAGGGCAATTCCGCATAGGCGTGGGTTGAAAAATTCACCTGTCGGACAGCGGGGGAGGCTAGAATTGATTTGCCACAGCGTGCTATGGTGGTGCCATTTGTAGTTAAGTTCAGTTGGAGCTTTTTGCCGTCGGTGCGGGCGTTGGAAACTTCCTCCAGCTTTTTCAGGTACAGGGAAAATCCCGGATGTAATGTGGGCTCCCCAAGAACGTGAAAGTAAACTTGTTCTGTAACGACGGCTGCTTCGGTAACACAACGCTCAAAAAGATCCGAGCTCATGAATTCACGAGGCGCTTCCGTCTTACGCTTTCCGCAAGGGCAGAAACTGCAGTGCAGATTGCACACATCCGTGATTTCAATGTAAACGCCGTTCATTTTCTACCTGAATGTCATTCTGAGCAAAATGCCGTAGGCTTGGATTCGAGGAATCTAACGACTGGATCCTTCGACTTCGCGGGGCTTCGCTCAGGATGACGTTTTCGCTTGTTTCTTGAGCTTTTAAAAGAGTTGCCTAGAACTTCAGTTTCAGTTTCTTCTGGTTGTAAATGGATTGTCCGCCGTTGCAAACATAAGCTGCAATGCAAACCACAAAGAATGCGGGCAGACAGTCGAAACCGAAAACTTCACAGCCGATTAAAATCGGGGCCCAAAGGGTGTTGGTTGCACTTCCGAAAACAGCGGCGTAGCCAAGGGCTGCTGCCAGGGGGAAGGGTAGGCCGAACATCACTGCAGAAACTGCACCAAGGCTTGCGCCGATGCTAAACAGCGGAGTGACTTCGCCTCCTTGGAATCCTGCGGCCAATGTCAAAATGGTCAATGCAAATTTCAGAATCCAGTCGTAGCTCTGGATGCCGCCGGCGATATTGGAACCGTCAGCAATACCTGCGCCAGAGAAACACATGTCAATCAGGTTGGTGCCCAGGCCGGAATAGCGACCCTGCCACAGCAACAGGAAAAGTGCGCTCAAGGTAACGCCCATGATGGCGATACGCTTCATTCCGTCGGGGAATTTCTTGGCGAAAAATTCCTTGGCCAAGCTCAGCAACTTTGCAAAGCCTCCACCAATAACACCAAACAAAACGCCCAGCAAGGCAAGCTTCACCACAAAATTCATGTCCAGTGCGCCGCCATTCATAAAGAGTCCGCTAACGGTTGCTCCGCCGTCGGTGCTCAAAATTCCATTCAGGTCTACCGCAAACTTTTCAAGGCCCAACATATTGGAAACCTTGCAGGCGGTAAAAGCAGCCACTGCAGCCGGCAGCAAAGCCATCAGGTCCATGTGGCCAACAATCAGCACTTCCAATGCAAAGGCCGTTGCCGCCATAGGAATCTGGAAAAGTCCGCTGAAGCCTGCGGCCATGCCCGCCACCAGCATAATGTGGGACGCATTTTCAAAAGGCAGTTTCTTGCTGATGTTGTGACCCAGTGCGCCACCAATCTGTACTGCCACTCCTTCGCGGCCGGCGCTTCCGCCGAACAAGTGGGTAAGCCAAGTGCCCACAGCCACCATGGGAATCAAACGCAACGGAATGTGGCTTTCCTTGCCCTGTCCCACAGAGAAAATCAAGCCCATGCCCCGTTCTGCGCCCTTGCCCCATTTCTTGTAGGCGAGAACGATGGCGATACCCGCCAGAGCCAAACCCGGAATAAAGTAGATGGGGTGTGCATCTCGCAATCCGCCAACAGTCAGCAAGACCTGGCCGAAGAATGCCATCAGCGCGCCAATGGCTGCACCCATTCCTGCGGCAACGATTGTCAAAACCGGCAGGGAGAACCACTTCTTGAAAAAGCCACCAACACGGGCCTTCATCTGTTCCTTCGCCATCTTCATCATCTGCTCCTTCATTTCGGGAGACATGTTGGCGAACTGTTCCTTGAACTGGTTGTATTTTCCAAAGTCGCTAAAATTCATAAAAAATCTCGTGATTGTGCAGGGGCGGCCTGCTTTAATTTACGGCGACAAATTTAGAAAAAAGGTTGGTCCGCCGTGTAAACGATTTCTTGCTTCGGGATAAAGCTTTTTTAAAAGAAAACAATCTATATTCATTGCGGCATAAGAGGATTAGATGAAGCGTTCTATTTTGTTTGGTGTGGTGGCCTCTGCGGTCATAGGTTTGAATTTAGGGGCCTGTAGTGATGATGACGTCAGTACGGGTATTGCTAACGAAATTTCCAGTTCGTCGGAAGATGCGGCTAATGAAATGCCTGCGGGTACTTCTGCGCTGATTCCCGAAGATACAATATCCTATGTTTCTGCCGATACCGCGTTGACTGTTCCTGCAGATTCCTCGACGGTTCCCGTTGACACCTCTGCGATGGAGCCTGCAGACACAACGATAGTGCCTACAGACACGACGATAGTGCCTACAGATTCCGCGGCGGTACCTACTGATTCCATGACGATCGCTCCCGCGGATACGGCAAAAATTTCTTATGTACTTAAACCGTATGACGGACCATTAGCTAACCCCCATAAAGGCTTTACCGTTCCTGTGGGCGGCACCTGGACTTTTGTCCCGGAATTTGAATATGGTCCCTATGGTGAATTGAACAATCGTGCCTGGGATTTGATCACTTATGGTTCCGGCTATTTCCAGTGGGATTCGCTGAACCCTGGCGAAGGTGTGTACAATTGGGCTCCTGTAGAAAAAATCCTGGAGGCTTGTCAAAAGAATGGTTTGACGTATGCGCTCCGCGTTTTGCCTTACACACCCTCTTTTATTACCGGCAACGATACGCCCGAAGAAAAATACGACTGGACTCCCAAATGGGTTTATGAAAAGGGCGCAAAAAAGATTACCGCAAAAACTTTGAAGGAAGGTTATGACGCCTCCGTTCCTGTTTGGGATGATTCCATTTACTTGCAGGCCGCCAAGGATTTTGGAACCGCGTTGGCTGAAAAGTATGATGGGGATCCCCGCCTGGAATACATTGATATTCGTTCCTTTGGGGAATGGGGCGAGTGGCATGCTTCCCATTTGGTGGGGAGCGAAATGCCTTCTGCCGAAATCGAGAAGGACATGCTGAAACATTACGCCTCCGTTTTCAAGAAGACCTTGATTGTGTTGCCGTCTAACGGTTCCGGCGATGTGTATACGTATGCGCTGAGCCTGGGCATCGCCAAACGTGATGACGGTTTTATCGGAACTCCCGGAAGGGCTGATTCCCTGGTGCGTTGCTACAAGGCAGGGCTGCCTACAATTGCGGAAAACTTGGGTGGCTATAAGACCATGCTCACGTATAATGACGTCATTCCTGGCGGTTATTTGAAGTGGACTCCGCAACGTTGGGTGGATGCCATTACTACCGCACACCTGACCTACTACGTGCTGGATCAGGATAGCTATGATGGCTACTATTTCTACAAGGATAACAAGGCGCTGGCGGATTCCATGACCCATGTTATCGGTTATAATTTTACGATCGCCAAGGCGGAACTGCTAACCGTAACCGAAGCGACGGTGACTACAAATAAGTTAAATATTGCGGTGAAGAATTCCGGTGTGGCTCCCTGTTTCTTTGACGTGTATCTGGTGGCTGAATTTGTGGATGGCGAGGGAACGTCCCTGGCGCAGATTGGCAAGACCGTCCATATTCCCAAGAAAACGTTCAAGGATGGCATGACTCAGGAATTCTCTTTCTCCCATGAAGTTCCTGCAAGGCAGACCAATGTGGCGGCTTTGCCTGGCGTAACTATAGCCTTGTCCATTTATGAAAGCGAAGAGGCTTATAAGAAGGGCGAAAATCCAACCGTCCGATTTGATAATGAAGGCCTTCAGGAAAACAGGAAACTGTATTTGAAACCGTAGGGGAGTCGGATATTTCTCTATAGATAGGATCCAGGGTTGTTGCCTTGGACTTTTCTATATGCAACAGAGTGTTTGAAAAGCCCAAGGTTCTTCACCTTGGACTTTTCATTTGTGTTTTAGGCTAGATTGCCACGCTTCGCTCGCAATGACAACTGCCTAACGATTTTGCTTGACGGAATTACAAGCCGGAAAGTTCGCGGGCCTTGGCTTCAACGCCTGCGATATCCTTGGGATCCTTCAGCATGATGTTCACGAATACGGAACCTGCCACAACAGCATGCACATGCTTGCAGAGAACCTTGGACTGTTCGCCGGTACGGATGCCGAAGCCGCCCAGAACCTTGGCACCGCCCTTGCCCACGGTATCCAGGAAGTCGAGAGTTGCCTGGTCGATGACAGTCTGGGAACCGGTGGTACCTGCGCGGAGTGCTGCGTAGATGTAGGTGAAACCCTTGGAAGCCATTTCTTCCAGGCGAGCCTGGGTCATAGAAGGTGCTGCCACGGGGATGTTTTCCATGCCGTACTTCTTGCAAGCGGCGGTGAGGCCTTCGTCGTTATCGAAGGGAAGGTCCGGAATGATGCAAGCGCTAACGCCTGCGTCCTTGCACATCTTCACGAAGTTTTCGACACCGGGGGTAAATGCCAGGGAGCCGTAGGTCATGATGTAGATGGGAATGTCCGGATGCATGTCGTGAATCTTCTTCACGATTTCAAGACCCTGCTTGGTGGAGTAGCCCTTTTCCAAAGCCACGGTAGAAGCGGTCTGGATAGCGGGACCGTCAGCGCTCGGATCGCTAAAGGCCAGCTGGATTTCCAGGATGGATGCGCCGCCCTTTACCAGAGCGTCTGCAATTGCCACAGAAGTTTCTCCATCAGGGAAACCTGCAATCAAATGGGACATTAAACGGATTGGTGCGTTCATAAAAATTAGTGGTTAGTGGTTAGTGATTAGTGGTTAGTGGCTTGTGGTTAGAGGTTAGTTTTATAATCGCGGCGCAGCCGCCTTATTTTCACTGCTTACTAACCACTGTTTACTAATCACTACTTATTCATAATTTCTGCGTCGTGGATATCTTCATTGTTTTCGAGGCGCTTCAGTTCAGCGGCCAGGAATTCCTTCCACTTTTCGGGGCGGAACACGGGGCTGGTAATGAAGATGTCCTTGTCGCCACGGCCACTCATGTTGATGATGATTGCCTTATCCTTGGGATAATCCTTGGCGATCTTCATGGCGGCAGCACCGGCGTGGGAGCTTTCCAAGGCGAAGAGGATGCCTTCGTTCTTGGCGAAGAAGTTTACGGCTTCCAAAGCTTCCTTGTCCAGGATGCTGGTGAATTCTACGCGGCCGGCTTCGCCAAGGGCTGCCAGCTGAGGGCCGATGCCCATGTAGTCGAGACCTGCGGAAATGGAGCGGGTAGGCTGGGACTGACCATCGTCATCTACCAGGAACTTGCTCTTGTAACCCTGAACGATGCCCACCTTGGCAGCATTGCCCACCATGCGGGCTGCGTTTTCGCCAAGCTTCGGGCCTACGCCGCCAGCTTCTGCACCGATGAGGCGAATCTTTTCATTTTCAATAAACGGAGTGAACACGCCAATGGAGTTGGAACCGCCACCAACGCAAGCCACGATGGCTGCGATGTCCAGGTTGCGTTCTGCAGCCTGACGCTTCACTTCTTCACCGATGATGCTCTGGAAAGTACGGACGATATCGGGGAAGGGTGCGGGGCCAAGAGCGGAACCCAGAACGTAATGAGTGGTGGCAAAGTTGGTTGCCCAGTCGCGCATGGCTTCGTTCACGGCATCCTTCAAGGTGCGGCTACCGCTGGTGACCGGCACCACCTTGGCGCCGTAAAGTTCCATGGTGGCGACGTTGGGCTGCTGACGACGAACGTCCACTTCGCCCATATAGACGACGCATTCAAGGCCCAGCTTTGCGCAGGCGGCTGCTGTGGCGAGGCCGTGCTGACCTGCACCAGTTTCTGCGATAATGCGGGTCTTGCCCATCTTCTTTGCAAGGAGGCACTGACCGATGGCGTTGTTGATCTTGTGTGCGCCAGTGTTGGCGAGACCTTCCAGCTTGATGTAGATCTGTGCACCGCCCAAAAGTTCAGTAGCGGTAGGAGCGTAGTACAACGGAGTTTCACGGCCGATGTAATCGCGCTGGATAATTCGCAATTCTTCCAGGAATTCCGGATCCTTGATGAACTTGTTGAATGCTTCTTCAAGGTCGTCCAAAGGACGGCGGATGATTTCAGCGACGTACTTGCCGCCGAACTGATTAAAGAAGCCGTTATCAGATTCTACTAGAGATTTTGCCATATGTGGTCCTTTTGTCTCTTGTTCGTCACCCTGAGTGGAACTGTTGAAGTTCATTCCTCAGAGTGTCATCCTGAGTGGAGGCGAAGCCGTAGCGAAGGATCTAGAATCATCAACCTCGCGGGCGCGCAACGCTCAAGATGAATTTTTTTACGTCTAAAAAATAGCTTTTTTAGGCGCAGGCCCTGGATTACCTGGAGGTTCTAAATGTCTTTGGAAAAAAATAAAAGCCTCCAGGGAGTCTGGAAGCCTTTTGCCTTGATCAACTATACCTGCAAAAACCAGACTCTATGTTAGAGCCCGCGCCACCATCGGCCGTCAAAGTTTTCGCAAAGCACGTTAATCATCTTCATGTACCAAAATTTATGAATATCCCAAAAAATTGGCAAGGGGAAGGGGGAGGATTGTCGGGAAAATTTGGTGAAAATGTGCTGTAGGTTTTACTTGGTTCAAAAAGAACCCTTATAAGACAAATTCCTTCACCCTAAAGCTTTCGTAAAGCGGCAACATCAAGGTTTCGGTTTCTTCGACACTAGCGGTTCCCGCATTTTTCATGGAAAGTTTTAAACCTTTTTTCGGCTTGAATTTTTTGCAGAACTGGTTGTAGCTTTTGGCCTTAGTGTGCTTTTCGGCTTTGACTTCTACTGGAATCAGTTCATTCCTGACTTCAAGGAGAAAGTCCAGTTCAGCGGTGTTTTCGGATCGCCAGAAATAAGGATGGAAGTTCTGTTTTAGAAGTTCGTTTAGAACAAAGTTTTCTGTAAGCGCACCCTTGAAGGTGGCGTAAAGAGGTGTCTCGTTAAGGATTGTCTGTGGGTCCAGTCCAGATTTTACGCGAAGCAAACCCACATCGCTCATATAGACTTTGAAGATCGATCCTTCTGCGTTGTTTGAAAGCGGGAGTTCAGCGTTGGTAACGCACTCGAGCTTATGCAGCAGACCTGCGCTAAAAAGCCATTGCAAAGCGTCTTCCAGATCTGCGGCTCGCTTGCCCGCCTTGACATGGGAGAAGACAAACTTGTTGTTGTCCTTTGCAAGTTGCTTTGGCACGGAATCCCAAATCAGGTGTAGCTTTGGAACATCGTGAATGGGGGCATGCTTTGAAAAGTCATCGCTGTAATCCTGCAGGATGTTGGAAAGAACTTGGCTGACGGCTTCAAAGTCGTGAGTTTCAAAAAAGGTGGCTACGGCTTCGGGCATCCCTCCGACGATATAATAGTAGCGCAACAACTTTTCGAGAGGTTCCGCGAAAACAGTTCGTAGCGGTTCGCAAGCATCTGTGGACTTGGCCGCCTGCAAAAGAGTCTCGCCGTTTTCGCTAGCCATAACGAATTCCTCGAAACTCATGGGGAACATTTGCAGGCGTTCCACCTTGCCCACGGGGAATGAAATTTCTTGTTGCCGGATGACGACGCCGAGAAGTGAACCCGCGGCAATCACATGGAGTTCCGGCATGTTTTCGCAGAAGTATTTTAGGCTGGTGATTGCCTTGGGGCACACCTGAATTTCATCAAAGAAAAGCAGGGTTTTGCCCACTTCGATTTTTTGACCGGAATAAAGGGTTAGCTCGCGAACGATGCGGCTGACATCCAGATCGTAATCGAAAATGGATTTCAGGGCTTCGTTCCCTTCGAAATTGATGTAGGCGAAATTTGCAAATTCCTGCGCACCAAATTCCTTGATGGCGTATGTTTTTCCGCACTGTCTAGCGCCGGTTATTACCAGTGGCTTTCGCTTGGCCTTGTTTTTCCAATCTAAAAGTTGTTTGCTGATGGATCTCTTCATAGTACTGAAAATACATTTTTCCTATGAATTTTGCAAATGTTACTGCGTTTTTTATATGAATAATGCAAAAATGACGCATTTTTGATTGTAGATTTTGCTTTTCTCCAGGTTCAAAAAGAACCCCTATAAGATTAAAACAGCAAAATCTGAATTTATGTCCATAATGATGTAATAAACATTGGTGATGCATCATTACTTTTTGCAAATCCACATTGTTCATAAAAATGTAATTCGTTATCATATGCAATAACTGCTACTCTCAGATAATCTTTATAATGTTCTTTCATCATAGCTACCAATGTTCTTCCTATCGTGTTTCCATGATATTGTGGATTGACTAACAAATAATGAACATATGCATTCATAATTCCATCATCCATAGCACAAATCATTCCTACAAGTTTTTCCCCTTCCCATGCAGAATACACAGTCTGGAAATTTTTCATTGCTACTACTAACTTATCTGGATAATGACCTGATGACCATTCAACAGAAAGAAATAAGTCCTTCAATTGTTCAGCTTCAAATTCGTGAATTTCTTTATATTCTATACTCATTTTACAATTTCCCTTCTAACACTAAAAATCGGAATTTATCTGTTAATCTACAATAATCTCTGACCATTTATCCTTATCAATCTCTTCAATTGATACAGAAACAACATCCTGGCTTAATTCAAATTCTTCAGTTTTCCCCTGGTTCAAAAAGAACCCCTATAAGAAAAATTGACTAAAAAGTCGAACATTTGTGTTGCTTTGGGGAGGAAAGTATTACCAATCACGCCTATATGGGGGCAAAGAGGGAGGTGCGGGGCTTAGGTTATGTATGTTTATGTGTTACGGGTAGTATTTTTCGTTTAGTGCTTGTGAAAAAGTATGACCAGTTAAACGAAAATAGGTAGCGCTTTGATTGGTTTGTTTGTAAATAATCATACTTTTGTTGTTTGTTTTTATGAAAAGTATGACTTTTTTGCTCACGAACATGCTGGTAAACGCCATTTCTTGCACATGAACGGCATTTTTTTACCGGGGGGGGGGCTATAATTCAAGAAAGAAAAAATTTCCCTTAGGAATCCATTTAAATGTATATGAATGAACAATATGGATGTTGACGGCCTTGCCTCCAATAGGTGTTGTAAAACAGGCAGGGCCATTAAGCACAAATCCATCAGAAATGTCGTAGTTCCAAAGTTTTCCTACCTTCCGCTTTGGGTTTACGATGTTTACGAAATCGGTCATTGCAAGGAAGACTGTTTCGTTGCATTGATTGTTGGATATGTAGCGTTCAAGGGTTGCTATGTCTTCATAGACATCCTTATGAAAAATATCTTGTGCTCCTCTTGGATTGCCAGAACTTGCTAACCTTTTGTAACATTTCATTTCTATAGCAATAGAGTGGGTCTTCTTGCCTTTACGGCATTTTAGAACTACGTCAGCTTCACAGGTTCCAGTTCCGTCATTCAAAGTTTCTTCAAGTAGCAGGGAAACTTCCTCATCCTTTGAAAAAGTTATCAAGGAAATTACGTGTTGCAAAATACTTGCAAATTGGAGCTGAAGGGATGCTTCCTTGTTTATCTCAATAAGACCGTATGCAACCTTGTTTTGTAGAATGGTCCAGGCTAGAGATATGGCGCTCCTGAGACGTACATGTAGAGCTTCGTTATCTAGTGTGTTCATAGAATGATTTTACTCCTGAGAACACTTGCTTCAGTTTTCTCAGGGTTCAAAAAGAGCTACAATAAGATTTTATTTTTTTTTGTTCTTTTTAAAGATTATGATTGCAGGTAAAATGAGCATGCATAGAAAACCAATGATGCAAAGGGCTATTGTTGGAAAGTAGTCCGGATCATTTTCGTGTTTATAGGTTTCTGGAACATACACTGGCTTTGGCGGAACAGCTGTTTTCTGAACGGTTTTGTTTGCGATAGTGTTTGTATTCGAAACACTAGAAAGACTATCTAAGGCCCTTATTTTATCATCGATAGTTTCAATTTTAGAATTATTTTGGATGAGCAAAGGTTGTTTGAATAAAGCCTGGTTTTGGTAGGTTGGTGCATAATTGGGGCTTGGTGTGTTTGATAAATCAGTTGGAATAATTAATCTATTTCCAGAGGAGTCTATCTTTATACGATAGCGATTTGTATCAAGATACATACGCCTGTACTTAACTGAATCTCGATCCCAATCTTGCTTTAAAATTTTATTTCCTACAATGGCAGTTCTCGTAGCCATGTAGTGCTCCATTCCGTTATAGGCCGAATGGTTTGCGGAATGACTTGAAGTTTCGGCAGTTTTTTTTCACGATTGTTTTAATCAGGTGAGTTTTTCCACCGCAAAAAGCTGGTTGTGCAACAGCAAAGAAGAGGATGGCCAAAAGTACCATTATCCGTTTCATTATAGTTTCCTTCTCAAAGTTCTTTGTGTTTTCCCCGGGTTCAAAAAGAACCCTTATAAGATGTCCTTTGCTAAGATACCTTATTTTATGCGGGTTGGCAAACGATTGTGTGTGAAAAAAATCAGAAAATTTCAATAAAATCCTTGGCGCTGGTCCAAATTTTTGGCGCCTTTGGCGTCCGCTCTACACCTCAGCAATAAAACAAATGAATTTGTTTTGCTGCATTCGGCTTGTACGCTTTTTGGCGCCTTAGTAAAACCGAAATTGCTAAAGATTTCGTTGAGTTCGCGGTCAGACATACTGAATAAGCAGACCGTTGATCGAGGCTTTGTGCTGGGTAAATTCTTTATAGGAAATGCAATGTTGCGATTCAATTTATTATATTAACGGCATGGTCAACATTTCCGATAAATTGCTGCAGCAAATCGTTCAGTTCGCAAAGAAGTGTGAACTGAGTCGTGTGGTGCTGTTTGGTTCCCGCGCCCGTGGAACCAATAGGGAACGTAGCGACGTTGACCTGGCCGTAACAGGCAAGAACGTTTCCGATTTTCAGTTCATGTTAGAAGATGAGGCTGATTCGCTCCTGTCTTTTGACGTTGTGGATATGGAATCGATTATATCGCAAAAGCTGAAGCAAAACATCGAACGTGAGGGAGTTTGCCTCTATGCGGAAGTTTGATAACTTCAAGACGACCTTGGAATCCAAGATTTCTGTACTAGAGAACTCTGCAGAAAATAAGCTGTAGTTTTTTGCTGGGTTCAAAAAGAACCCTATAAGAATTTACTCACCTTTTAGAACGTAATCATTAAGGATTGTCAGAAACCCTTTTCCTGTTTGACAAGTACTGATCCACGTCTTCGACGCAATAGGCAAGGCTTGTGGTGTGAAGCGCTTCGTAATGGCGGATTAAGTAATCGACTACGTTGTATTTTTTGAAAAGTTCGATGACGGCGGCGCCAGTCATTTTGTGGACGAACTTGTATTCCTCCAGGCAGCATACCGCAAATTCAGTTTCGATGCTCATGCTTCCTCCGGATATACGATTTTGCCTGTTTCAATTTCTTGATGCCACAGTTCAGCCAAGGCTAACGGACTCAAATGCCATAATTTTGTGGGCTCACGTTCTAGATCGCTGTACAGCTTTGATTCGTACAAAGCCATGAGGGCGTCGTACTCGCTTAAGCCATATTCCGAACAAATGTTCTGCACGACCATGGGCACAAGCATCTGCAAGGTAGATTTGAATTCTATTTCAGACATCTTATACCTTCACCGAGAAACTTCTGTCAAACTCCAAAAACTTTAACGCAGCTTCAGTCTTGAAAACAAGCTGATTATAGAGTGGTCGAACCTTTAGACGGTCAATGGTATCTTGCTTTGTCAAGATTCCATTTTGATAGGCGATGAACGTTTTGAAAATGGTGTCGTTTGCAACGGGGCCGTAAACGCAGTCAAGGTTGATATCCTGCATTTTTCCAGAACGATTGTCGCTTACAAAATCCAACCAGACTTCATCTGGAGACTCAAACCATTTGCCTTTCAATGATTGTTTCAATTTGTCCAAGTCGATTTTGAAAACGGAAACGACGGCAGATGTTGTTTGATTTCGTTCGCAAACTTTTTTTGCAAAATTTATGGCTTGTTCACGATTCGTCGTTGTGTAAAAACCGGGACCAAAATCAAGGGCCCTGGACGAAATCCTAAGTTCCGGATTCGTTACGACAAGATCGCTACCGTGAAAAACTTCAATCTGCATGTGGTCTAATATAATAATTTTTGATTTAGCCTGAAACTAGCTACTGGTACATTTTCAGGAGCTCGGCGACGATTTCGAATTCGGTCATGCATTTGGTGATGATTTCCACGGGTTCAAAATCAAGGGTCTTCAAACTCAAAAGGAATCGTTTAACAGGAAATTGATAATCCCCATGGTCATGATGCCGTCGTCATCGTAACGGGGCGTCATTTGCCCTTTCACAACGATGATCTTCTTGAAACTGTCGCGGGTATTCAGGAGAGGTCTCTTTTCCTGAAACTTTTTTTCGGCATCGTCAATATTCAATGCGGACTGTATGTACAATTTTTCGCCGCCCCGGGTTGCGACAAAATCTACTTCCAGCTGGCCTCTGCTGTTTTTTCCGTTGTTCTGGGTGTTGATTTCTACAATACCTACGTCAACCATGTAACCGCGAAATCTCAGTTCGTTGTAGATGATGTTTTCCATCACGTGGGTTTCTTCCACCTGCCTAAAACCAAGGCGGGCGTTTCGGAGCCCCACATCCTCGAAGTAGTACTTGGACGGGGTGTTGATGTAACGCTTGCCCTTGATGTCGTAACGAATTGCCTTACTGATGAGAAAGGCGTCTTCGAAGTAAGATATGTATTTGCGAATGGTGTTGTCTGAGATGGTCTTGTTTTTGAGACTCTTGAATGTTTTTGAAAGTTTGATTGGATTGGTCAAGGATCCCACAGACGACGAAAGGATATTCAGGATTTCATCCAGTTCGCTCCCGTTACGAACCTTGTATCGTTCAAGAATATCGGCTACATAGATTTTGTCGAATAGTGACTTGAGGTAATTCGCTTTTTCTTCGGACGATTCAAAAGATAAGGTCAAGGGCATGCCGCCGAAAAGAACGTAACTGTCCCAGGCCTCCAGGGAACTGCCTTTGTATGCCGTTGAAAATTCGCTGAAGCTCAATGGGAATATGTGAATTTCGTCACCGCGACCACGGAATGTGGTAATGACATCGTTTGAAAGCAGGTGTGAATTGCTCCCCGTGACATAGACATCAACATTGTCAATATGCAGAAAACTGTTTAAGACATCTTCGAATTCATCCAGGTATTGGATTTCGTCCAGCAGAATGTAGTAGGTCTTGGAATCTGCAATTTTGCTCTTGACGAAATCGAGCATGGTGTCGGGATTTCGCAGTTCCTTGTTTGTGCGATCGTCCAGGGCGATTTTTATAATGTGCGCGTCGTCAACGCCTTGCTCCTTGAGTCTTTGAACAAAGAGCTTGAATAGCAGAAAAGACTTGCCGGAGCGTCTGCTGCCGGTAATGACCTTGATGAGGCTGTTTTCCTTATGCCTGAGTAGCCTTTCTATATATGAATTACGCTCAATAATCATTCTATTGCGAAAAATTGCGAATTTTTACGTTTTTACTCATTAAATATAAGTAAAAACAAGCGCATGTGTTAAAACTATTGCGAAAAATTGCGGATTTATGCGAAAATTTTCAATAGGTTAATTTTCTGTTTTGCCAGAAACTAGCTGCTGGTACATTTCCAGGAGCTGGGCGACGATTTCGGATTCGGTCATGTTCTTGTTGAAACCGTAGGCGGCCATGACTGCGGCGTCGTTGGCCTGGTGGGCCTTGCGGAGCTCGATAGGCATGGTGGTTTCGTCGTAGAGGTCTGCCAGGGAACAGTCCGGATAGAGGGCGCGGGCATCAAGAATCGCCTGGGCTGTTTTCTCTATGCGTTCTCTCTCGTCTTTCGTCTGTAGGCCGGAGGCCGTTCTCTCGTCTAGATTAGGCCATGGGAAATTGTTGTATACAACATCCTTGGAATAGCGGTATCGCATTTCTAAACGACCGCAGACGGCTCGCATCCACGCCATGTGTACGGAACTGGTGAGAACTCCAAAATGGAAAAGGGTGGCGGAGGGGATTAAAAACACTAAGTCACTGCACAAGCTGTCTGGTGTTAGATACCCCATTGGAACGTATTTACGTCGTTCAGAAGATACCTTTGGGATAATTATATAATTGCTCTTCGGCATGTTTTCAACATGAAAACGAGTCGGCTTATCGGCGATTTTTCTTGTTCCTTCGCTTGTACTTGCCAACCTGTATTTTCGCACATTTTCAACACGCTCCAGGCACTTTGGCATTTTACGCAATTCTGCCGGGGAGCAATCTCCAAGCCATAAACAATAACGTGGTTTTCTGTTGATGAATTCCTGGGAGCCATACCAAGGCTTGAAATATTTTTCAGAGTCCCGTTCCTTCTTTATAAATTCTTCCATTTCCTCTTTTTCAAAGAGGTAGTTGCCATCGTCAATAGGCTTGTTTCCAATGCCGATTTCCGGTACCTTACACAAAGGCTTGCTTCGGCTGCCCACAAAGATGTTGTCACCGTCCAAAAGATAGGCGTTAATGTTCCTTGCAATTTCTGCAGAGCCATCGCTGTTGAAAATTGTTTTTGAAACATCTTTAGATTGCTTCGTCGCCGTTGGCTCCTCGCAATGACGTGGGGGCATTAACTCCTCGCAATGACGTAAGGTGGACGACTCGTCGCAACAAGAAAATCCTATAATCACGCAGTGGACGTGGGCCTTGCTGTTGGACTCGCTATCCCATCGGAAGGTTCTGTATGCAAAATCGATTTGGATTCCCTGATTGAATAAAGGTTCCCAAAGGTTTGCGACCTGTTCTCCCTGTGAAACGGAATTTGTAGAAACTAAGGCGCACTTGGTTTTTGTGCCTGTTATTAAATCGGCGCACTTTTTATACCAACCGCAAACATAGTCCATGTTGCCAATGTTTTTCCACTTGCTTCCGAAAACATCAACCATGTCCTGTTTTTGTTCTGCGCCCATCAACCTTGCGCCCACAAACGGCGGATTCCCGATGATGTAATCGAAAGCGGGGCCTCTCTCGTCTCTCGTCTTTCGTCTCTCGTCTAATTTAGACCAGTCAATTTGCAACGCATTTCCGACGGTGATGTTCCCGTAGCTTTTTAACGGCAAGAAATCCAGATTGCGGTGAAGGATTTCTGCAGTCTTCTGCATCATCTGGCATTCGGCGATCCACAGGGCGGTCTTTGCAACGGTGGCCGCAAAGTCGTTGATTTCGATGCCATAGAACTGGTGGATGTTCACGAAGATATCGTCGCCCATCACGTCGAGGACAGCCTCGCCATTGTGCTGAACGGCCAGGGCCTCGTTTTCGAGATTTCGCAGGCTGATGTAGGTTTCGGTCAAGAAGTTGCCGCTGCCACAGGCGGGGTCAAAGAAAGTTTCTTCGCCCAAGCTTTTGCGGAATTCCAGCAGCTTTGTGTTGCGTTCCTTGGTGTTTTTTACGTTCTTGATTTCGGAGAGTTCCGCCTTGCGAGCATCCAGGAAAAGCGGGTCGATCACCTTGTGGATGTTCTCGATGCTGGTGTAGTGCATGCCGCCCTTGCGTCGGGTATCCGGGTTCAAAGTGCTCTCGAAAACGGCACCGAAAATCGTGGGGCTGATCTCGGACCAGTCAAAGCCCAGGCTCGCCTGATCCAGGAGGATGTTGGCGGTGGCTTCGGTAATGGTCGGGATAACTTCGCCTGGCTGTTCTGCAAAAAGGTTGCCGTTCACGTAGGGGAATGCCTTGTACTTTTCTTCAAGGAACGGGTCTCGATCGCAAAGCTTTGTATCCAGAATCCTGAAAAGGTCTTTCAAACCGCCGCGCATATTTTCGGGGCGGAAGCTTTTCATAAAATGGTAGAACTGGTCCTTGTTGAAAATGCCCGCGTCTTCGGCGTAAAGGCAAAATACCAGTCGCACGCAAAGTACATTTAGGCTGTGCAAATCCTCGACCGTCAGGGCTCCAGGCGTTGAGCCGTCGCCGCGGACCTTCGCAAACTCCGCCTTGAACGCGTCATAAATTTTTCCGACAAGTTCACCCGCCTTGATGGAAACTTCCAGTTCCTTTTGCAGCACATTGGATTCTTCCTGCACCAGGAACTGCAGGCGGCTCCATTCCTTTTCCAAGTCCTTCAGGAGAATTTCCTGGGGTTCTCCGTCGGGCGTTTCCATATCGTAAATCAGGAAACTCTTGAAGTTGCATGTCACTACGTAACGGGGATAAAGGCTGCGGGGGAGTTGCGTTGCGTAACGCTTCGCCTGCTGGAAAGGCGTCAGCTCGGTGCCGTCACTCTGGGGAATCTTTTCCCGCAAATCGCGTTTGGCAGACTTCTGCTCAATCAAAATCTTCGTGGAGGGAATATAGGCATCGATGTAGCTGGTATGGCTCAGCTTGACGCGGCTCTCGTAGCTAATGACTTCTTCGGGGCGTTCCACGCAAAGGACGTCGCGCAACAGCGCATTCCAAAAACTCTGGGAATACTGTTTTTCGTCGTACTTGGTCGGGTCGGACCACTGTTCAACAAAATGCTTGATGTTCGCCTTGTGCGTTGTCTTATCAATCTTTACTGAAGCCATACGGAAAATATAATAACAAGTTGTTCCCTACAGTTCGGTGCGGTTCTCGTCTTCGTCGGACCAGGGACATAATATATATTCTTTGTCTGTCGAAATATGTCAATCGTTTTTTGATCGTTTTTGTATGTTAGTTTTCCCCAGGCTCAAAAAGAATCCTTATATGGTATAAGAGAACACGCCTTTAAATGAATTGTTTCTCCCGAAAATACTTTTAAATGTCAAAATTTGTTATTTATTGAGACTGTCTTTTTAGGTGAAACATCGCGCTTTTTGAAATCTTGAATTGGATGCTGGTTTCGGGTTCCTCGTCATTGAACCAAAACTTAGTAGTCTTCAGCTAATCGATACCTATCAGGCGAAAAAATTTGGATTAAAGTATTTCCCTGGTAAACCGTATAGAATTCTTGTCCGTTAAATGCTGCGTTAAATTTTTTTGAACCCACCATAAATGAGGAACCGCTGTTAAATAGCAAGTGGTAGGAGGTTCCACTTTTTGATCCATGGGACTTATACTTATCGACGACAAATTCTTTATGGAGTCTAGGTTCTGCCTTTAACCTTGTGGGAAAATCCAGGTTAGGGGCGATAGATGCAAAAAAGCCTATAACAGGAAACACAATGAGAGAGCAAGCCAGATTCCATTTTTTGTGATTCTCTTCGAATCTTGGGAACTTGTATTTGAGGGCGATGTAAATGCAAATAGCGATTCCAAAAGTGACTGCAAGTACTGCGGATGAATCCTGGATGATTTCGTAATTTTCGTACTGGACCAGCAACTTCAAAAAGTCGTCGTTGATTACATACCCAAGTTCTGGCAAGGAATGAATTTTCAAAGTCGCAACAAGACAAATTACGCTACAGACCGCAATCACCATGGCATAGGCGATGACAAAAGGATCTTTAGTAATTCTATTCTTCATACGGTTGTAAATATAATCCCTTCGCCCTACAAGAGTCATTGAAAAATAGAGTATATTTATCAATATGAGTTTCGATTTGCAAAGGTTTAAAGACGCCCAGGAATCCGATTATCCAGTCGCGCTGAATGAAATTAAGGCAGGTAGCAAAGAAAGCCATTGGATTTGGTATATCTTTCCTCAGCTGAAGGAACTTGGATATAGCCCAACGGCAAAATACTACGGATTGACGAAGGACGAGGCCAGGGCTTACATTGCAGATGATGTTTTAAGAATGCGCCTTGTTGAAATTTCAGAGGCATTGCTGGCGTTGGAAAATAACAATGCAACAGAAGTCATGGGGTATCCCGACGATCTGAAACTGAGATCGAGCATGACTCTGTTCATGGAAGTGGCGCCCGAAATCGAAGTCTTCGGCAAGGTCCTTGAGAAATTCTTTTCGGGAGAAAAGGACTCCAGAACTTTGGATCTGCTTGGTTTAAAAGGCGATTCTATATAATCATTGATTTTGAACCGATTTTGGTTTTATTTGATTTTTTCTACTGAAAACTTTTGTATATTTTAGAAAAAGTTTTCAGTAGAGGTTTAGGGTGATTTCAAGAGAAAAGTATATTGTTCCGATTCGTGATTTTTATAAATCCGACTTAATCAAGATTATTACTGGGATTCGCCGCTGCGGAAAGTCCGTGATTCTTATGCAGGTCATGGAAGAGATTTCCACTAAGTCATCTAATCTAATTTACCTTAACTTTGAAAATGCCGTCAATGTTTCGAATATAAAGAACGGCGATGACTTAATCAATTATGTTTTGAAAAAGAAGAAGCGGGGGCTTTGCTATGTCTTTCTTGATGAAGTGCAAACCATCGATGGATGGCAACTTGCATGCAAAACCTTGCGCCTAAATCAATGTTCTGTATTTATTACAGGTTCAAATTCAAAACTGCTTTCAAGTGAATTTACCAAGGAACTAAGCGGTCGCTATGTTTCCTTCAGGGTTCGTCCCTTTGTTTACAAGGAAATTTTAAAGATTGCCAAGGAGAAAAGGAAAAAGATTTCAATTTCCGATTACTTGATTTGGGGTGGTTTCCCGAATCGATTCTATATGAAGAATCAAGAGGCTCAAGACTTATATCTTAATGACCTTAAGGAAACTATTGTCGTTAATGACCTGGTAAACCGCTACGGCATCAGAAAACGCTCACTCTTTGAAAGCCTTGTTACTTTCATACTGCGTTCCAATAGCCGCATTTTCTCGGCCAAGGCAATTCGTGATTACGTGAAACAGGAACATGATAAGTGCTCTGTCAACACAATCATGAAATACATTGCCTACTTAAAGGAGGCTTACGTCATTTGCGGATTGCCGCAATACTCCACCAAGGTCAAACGGGAACTTTCTTTCTACGAGAAAATCTACAATGAAGATGTTGCCCTCAATTCTATCCATGCCTCCGCGGGTCGCTACGACATTACGCACAACCTGGAGAACATTGTCTACAATGAACTAATCTATATGGGCTACGAATTGTTTGTGTACAACAACAAGGGAAAAGAAATTGATTTCCTTGCCCAAAAGGGTAACAAAAGATACTTGATACAAGTTGCCTACAGCGTCGCCGAAGAAAAGGCTTACGCTAGGGAGTTTAATGCGTTCATTGGTGTAGAAGGTGATTTTCAGAAAATCATTATCACAAACGATGATGTAGATTATTCCTCAAGCACCGTAAGGCATATCATGCTCAAGGATTTCTTGACGATGGATTCATTGGAAGTTATGCCTAAGGCTTTGACTTTGGCGGAAGCACAAGCGGCTTACAACGTGTGGCTGCAATACAAAAAAGAGCATTCCTAGAATGGAATGTCCTTTTATTGAATAAAAATTCCTACTGAAAACTTTTACTTATTTTGGAAAAAGTTTTCAGTAGAGAAAATGCTGTTTTTATAAATCTAAGTATTTGTATTTTTCTGTTTCTCGGCATTTGGGATTGTCTTTAAATATCGTAAACCATTCATTCTCTGGCAGGCGGTTGTCTGGCATGTGAATATGAATTCGTGAATCCCTGATTACGATATAATTGTTTAAGCACAATTCTTGCTTTCCATTCCAAAAGGCTTTAAAGGAAACGATATCCCCTTTCTTTATCGTATATTCGATATTCAAGGTTTGGTAAGGAACGCCTTTATTGTACCACACAATTTCGGTTGCCGGGTCGAATTCGTCTATAAGAACTTCGTAAGAGGGTATTGGATTCTTAAAGTCGAATCCTCCCGTTTTTAATGCATATCTATAATCAATATAATATTTGTAAGGAACGACGCTTTTGACAGGAGTATTTTTGTAAGCGACAATCTGGAAATCCTTTGGGGACACTCCTTCAGGAAAATCACCGACAACAACAAAAAATGGCTCAATCTCAATTTTTGAGGGTAGCCTATCTACATAGGACGATGAATCTGAGTTGAAGATCCCTCCACAAGAAGCAAGAAGAAATAGTGCTAATAAGAGTAAGGCTTTCATTTTACTTCAACCACCCATTCTTCTCGTGATTTCAGAAAAGTTACATGCGTTGTTTTGTCAATAATGTTCTTTACAACGAACTCTTTTTTTTCTGCATCGCAATATGCCTGTATTCCGCGGTAGGCAATTCCTTCTCTGTACCAAATTACATAATAGTTGTAACCGCGATATCCTTCCCAAAGTTCATCGGGATCGCATGTCATTCGCCCGTATCGTGTAAATTGGATTTGCCTTACATTTTTATAAATCGTTGCGCTATGCCATTCCACATCCTTGTCGCTTAGAGGACAATCCCCAGGGCAGTCCCTTTGTGCATAAACAACGACGGATTCTTTTTCTATGGTTGCATTTTTCGGCAGGGATTCGTTAATGCGGATTAGGTGTGATGGAGGCAGACAACCCATCAGGCTAAAACAGAGGAATAGCAAAAAAAATGATGCTATGAATTTTGGCATGTTGATGTTTTTAATTAAGCGGTGAAGCAACACTTATATAACTAGAAATTTTCAATATGGTTTAAGAATAGGTGCGTTTTTTTTTGCGCCTTTTTTATACTGCGATAAAAATAAGTGTTTTATGATTACAATACATTGACAAATGTATGCTATTATCATATATTCTATAATGAGGTTAAATATGGCGACGTCGTTATTACAAATTCGAATGGATGAAGATTTGAAAAACCAGGCCGCAGAATTGTTCGAAAGTCTCGGCATGGACATCCCTACTGCAATTCGTGTATTTTTCAAGCGTGCCCTTGTTGAAAAAGGATTGCCCTTTGATGTCAAGGTCACACCATCAAATGAAATTGAGGATCCGACTGGACTTCTTGCTGCGTTCCAGGTCCTGAATGCGAATGCTCAGAAAAATGGGACTATTGGCATGAGTGAGGAAGAAATCGAAGCCGAAATCAAGCTTATGCACGAAGAACGGAGACGGAAAAGAAACGGTTAGTTTTCAAAATACGGCAGTGCGGATTAACATGCGTTAGAAAAATGAGAAAACTCCGGAGTTGTGATCTCTGGAGTTTGAATTTTTTGAATGCTTATTGAGAATTCTTACAAGCTGTTGATTGCTTCGAACAGCTGCATCATCTTTTCTGCGTTCTTGATGCCTGGTGCGTCTTCTACGCCGCTGGAAACATCGATAAGTTCCGGGGAGAACTTTGCGCAAATGTCGCCGATGTTCTCGGGAGTGATTCCGCCGGCGAGCCAGAAGGGTGTTTCGCCTGCTTTTTCGCGGAGCAGTTCTTCAGGAATGCGCTGGCCGGATCCGCCGGGGATGCCTTCTACCTTGGCGTCCAGAAGAACGCGGGGCTCGCCGTGCTTGCGGATGGCGGCGAAGTTCTCGAAGTCTTCTGCGGAACCGATGCGAAGGGCGTTGTAGCAGGGGAGGGACGGAGACTGGGCGGCGCTTGTTTCCGCAGCGTCTACGGGGATTGCGTCAAATGCGGGTGCTGCAAATCCGTGGAACTGCACTGCGTCCAGAACGCCTTCGGCCGCAAGCTTAATGGCGGTCTTGCCTTCTTCTGTGGTGGTCTCGGTAATGACGCCAATAAACAGGGGACAAAGCTTTCCTTCCGCTTCGTATTCGCTACGGAGCAGCTGGGTGAAGTCGCGGACGAACTTTTCGTTGGTGAGGCGCTTGGTGTTGCTGAAAACAAATCCCAGCAAATCGGCGCCCATTTCGGCAGCGGCGAAACCGTCTTCTTCGCGAGTGATGCCGCAAATCTTGACCATGGGGATCTTGTGGGCGGCGCGTTCTGCGTCGGCGCTTTCCACACCTGCGTCAACCATAGCAGCGGCGTAAGCGGAGCGCTTGGCATCTCTACGTTCTGCGAAAGTCTTCCAGAAGTCACCGCGGCGGTTATCTTCGGCTGCAGCGAATGCTTCAACCAGCTTTGCGGCCAGGGGCGGGTTCTTTGCCACGGCTTCACCTACGAGAATTCCCTTGAAGCCCAGGCTGCGGGCGAATGCTGCGTCGGCAGGAGTGTGTACGCCACTTTCAAAAACAGCCTTTGCCGGCAACTTGTTGCGGATAGCCGCGGGAACCATGGGGTCGATGTGGAAGGTTGCCAAGTCTCGGCTGTTTACGCCTGCGACGATGGTGCGTGCGGCACTTTTCGCAGCATCTCCTGCTGCCTCCCTGTCCAACGTTTCTAAAACTAAGTTCAACTTTCTCAGATCATCCGGTTCACGGACTTCCACGAAGGCCTGCATCTCGAAACTTTGGGCACGGCGAGCCATCTTCAAAAGCTGTTCGTCATCCAGGATGCGGGCGATCAAAAGAACCGCGTCGGCACCGCAGCGGTAGGCGATATCGATTTCGTCTTCGAACAGCAAGAAGTCCTTGCGAAGAACGGCGCACTTCTTGGTGCCCAACTTTTCGTCAGTTGTGTCGCCATTGTCAACGGCCTTGGCCACGGTAATCAAGTCGGCCAAAGTACCTTTGAAGAAGTTGGTTTCCGTCAAAACGGAAATTGCCTGTGCGCCAGCAGCGGCATAAGTGCATGCCAAATCAGCAGGAACCAGATCCGGGGCAATGTCCCCCTTGGAGGGCGAAGCTCGCTTGACTTCCAGAATGGGACCAGGACGGCCCAGGAATTCGCAACGACCAACGGTGCGCTTTTCGGGAATGTCAAAACCAAAGGTGAGATCAAGGCGTTCAATGTCTGCACGTCTCTTGTCTACAATCTTCTTTAAAATATCTTCGCTCATTTATAGGTTCCAGGTTCGAGGCTCGAGGCGCGAGGTTCCAGGTTCGAGGCTTGTGGTTCGAAGTACTGGGCGCGGGGCTTGAAATTTTACCCGCAAAATTTAGAAAAAAAGATAAATGAAAAATTGCGTTTGGAAATCGGCTTGCGTTGCATCTGTAGAATCAATCCTTTTTTTTTGAATTTTTATCTTGTAGGTGATTCAAGGAGAAGTTTCGATGAGAAAGTTGTTTTATGGAATAAGCGTTGTGGCCATGGCTTTGGGTATGGTGGCCTGTGACGATAGCGTTTCTTCTGCAAATAACGAAGATGCGGACAAGGAATCTTCATCGTCTGTTATTTCGGAGGACGCTTCATCTTCCAGTGTCAACCCAGGCTCTTCCAGTAGCAAGAAGGACGACCCGATGTCCAGTAGCAGTGTAGTTAGCTCTAGTAGCGAAAAGTCTTCTAGCTCTGTAAATTCGTCGTCATCGATTGAATCCAGTTCTTCTTCAAGTGTCACCCTGAGCGAAGTCGAAGGGTCTAGTTCCTCCAGTGTCATTCCGGGCTCCGACCCGGAATCCAGCAGCAGCGTAGAATCTAGTTCCAGCGTCATTGCGAGTAGTTCTTCTGAAGAACTGGTCAGTTCCAGCAGTTTCAATAAATCCTCCAGCAGCAGTCGTGGCCTTTTTGAAATGTCGAAGGATGAATTCTTGAATCCGAAGATCTCGTATGGCGAAATGACGGACTCCCGCGACAATAAGACCTACAAGACTGTAAAAATCGGTGACCAGGTGTGGATGGCCGAGAACCTGAACTACGATTACAACAAGGGAACTGCCAAGAGCTATTGTTACGGCGGCATAAAAGCCAACTGCGACGTGGCGGGTCGCCTTTACACCTGGGCCGTGGCCATTGACTCTGTTGCCTTGGCAAACGATGCAGACAATCCTCAGATTTGCGGTTATGGTAAGACCTGTACGCTGCCGACAGTTGTTCAAGGCGTGTGCCCCGAGGGCTGGCATTTGCCGACATACGACGAATGGCTAACTTTGTTCGAGGCTGTTGGTGGTTCCAGCGCTGCTGGTAAGGCTCTTAAGTCGGGCAGTGGCTGGTCCGACAATGGCAACGGAACGGATACCTACGGCTTCTCCGCGCTCCCTGCAGGCTACAGAGACGGCAATGGCGGTTTCTACTATGCCGGCGACTACGCCTTCTTCTGGTCTGCTAGCGAGGACACTAGCGACGGCGCCTGCTACATGCTCTTGTACTACCGCGACGAGTATGCCTACCTGGTCAACTACTTTAAGGACGACGGTTACTCAGTTCGTTGTCTCCAGAACTCTAACTAAACTTTTACCTAAAATAGGTTATCTAATTCATTTTATTCAATTTACTTACTGTATTGAATAAAAATTAACCTTTTTTATTCAATATGGTTGCTTTGTTGACTAAAAATGTTATTTTTAAGGCATGAAAAGTGCCGTGCTCAATCAGCGAAAAGAACGGGATCGCCTTTTGGCGGAGCCTTACCTTACGCGTCAAACAGTGTATGATTTTGATGCCTTGCTCCAGAGCCCGAACATAAAGTTGTTAACGGGGCCTCGTCGCGTGGGAAAATCCACCCAGGCTATTTTGATGCTGCGCGGGAAGAATTTTGCTTACCTGAATTTCGATGACAATGAATTGCTAAAAGGCTGGAACGAGGAACAGGCGGAAATGCTGCTGAACGAGGTGTACCCGAATTTTCAGTACATTTTGCTTGACGAAGTCCAGAATGTAAGTGGCTGGGATGTTTGGGTCGGCAAGCTTTTTCGTCGTGGGTACAACCTGGTTATAACAGGTAGTAACGCCAACATGCTTTCGGGAGAAATGGCAACCGTGCTTACGGGCCGATATCTTGAAATCAAGATGCTATCTTTTAGTTTGTTTGAGACAAGCTCGTTTAATCGGGAATTGACCAAGGACGATTATCTTAAAAACGGGGGCTATCCAGAAACGGTGTCGCAACGGGCCATAACGCAAACATACCTGCAGACACTGTTCGATTCCATTGTGTACAAGGATGTGGTTCGCAGGCACAAGATCCGAAATGTTACGGACTTGAATAATGTGGCTACTTTCCTTCTTGCAAATTTTACGGGAACGTTTAGCTACAACGATGTGGCGGACGACCTTGGCCTATCCAGCGTTGCCACGACAAAAAAGTTCATGGACTATTTGCATGAGCCATTCCTGTTCTATTATCTGGATAGATACAACAACAAATTGAAACTGATGAAAAAGGCTCCGCGCAAGGTCTATGTGGTTGACAATGGCTTTGTTTCGTCGAGGGCGTTTAGTCTTAGCGAAAATCTGGGAAAACTTCTGGAAAATCAAGTCTTTATTGAATTGCTTCGCCGTGGGTACGATACCGAAAAATCCTTGTTCTACTACCATTCCCGCAATGACAAGGAAACGGATTTTGTAGTTCGTGAAGGTGACAAGGTAAAGCAGCTAATTCAAGTTTGTTACGAGATGTCGAACGAAAAAACAGAAAAGCGAGAGGTGGGTAGCCTTGTGGAATGCGCCGGCGAACTGAAGTGCGATAACCTTACCATTGTAACATGGAATGATGAACGGCTCATTGAAAAGAACGGGTATGTTATTAAGGTTGTTCCCGTGGAAAAATTTTGAATGTTTTTTATCTTGTAGGTGATTCAAGGAGAAGTTTCGATGAGAAAGCTGTTTTATGGAATAAGCGTTGTGGCCATGGCTTTGGGTATGGTGGCCTGTGACGATAGCGTTTCTTCTGCAAATAACGAAGATGCGGACAAGGAATCTTCATCGTCTGTTATTTCGGAGGACGCTTCATCTTCCAGTGTCAAGCCCGGTTCCTCCAGCAGCAAGAAGGACGACCCGATGTCCAGTAGTAGTCGCGGTCTTTTTGATATGACGAAGGATGAATTTCTGAACCCGGAAATCACCTACGGCACCATGACTGATACTCGCGACAATAAAACCTACAAGATAGTTAAGATTGGCGATCAGGTGTGGATGGCCGAGAACCTGAATTACGCAGATTCTATAAAGACGCCGAGCCTGAAGGGCAATTCCTGGTGCTATGACAATAAGGCTGAAAACTGCGATGTAACCGGTCGCCTTTACACCTGGGCTGCAGCCATTGACTCTGTTGCCTTGGCAAATGATTCTGACGATCCTCAGACTTGCGGCTACGGCGAAGAATGTACGCTGCCGACAGTTGTTCAAGGTGTGTGCCCCGAAGGCTGGCACCTGCCGAGTTATGATGAATGGGAGACCTTGTTCAAGGCTGTTGGTGGTTCCAGCGCTGCTGGTAAGGCTCTTAAGTCGGGCAGTGGCTGGTCCGACAATGGCAACGGAACGGATACCTACGGCTTCTCCGCGCTCCCTGCAGGCCGCAGACTCAGCAGTGGCAGTTTCGGCGGTGCCGGCGGCAACGTCGGCTTCTGGTCTGCCTCTCAGTACGGGTACAGTGGCAGCGACGCCTACGGCATGCTCTTGAACTACGACTACGAGGATGCCCGCATGTACGACTACGAAAAGTACTTCGGTTACTCAGTGCGTTGTCTCCAAGGCTCCAACTAAACTTTTACCTAAAATAGATCATTTAGAACGAAAAGTTTGTGAAAAGGTGGTTGTTTAACTACCTTTTTTACGAAATTTTTGCTATTTTCAGGTGGTATGAGATACCTAACATTAGAAAAAGCCCTTGATGCGTGGAGAAAACTCCAGCCTATTTCAGATGAAAATAGGGCCCGTCTTGCTCGTCGTTTTTCCGTTGACTTCAACTATAACAGCAACCATATCGAGGGGAACACCCTTACTTATGGACAGACGGAAATCCTTTTGCTGTTCGGGAAGGTTATTGGTGAAGCGAATGTGCGGAGCGTTCAGGAGATGGTGGCCAGCGAAGTTTCTCTCAAGATGATGGTGGCTGAAGCTAAAATCAAGGAAACTCCACTTACACAGAATTTTATACGAGGCCTGCATCATACTCTACTGCGGGAGGATTATTCCGTTCATCGGGAACTGCCTGGTGGAATGCAAGTCGGGTATGTGGTTCACGCAGGGCAATACAAGACTCGCCCAAATAGTGTCATTACGCGTTATGGAGATCGGTTCGACTATGCGTCACCAGAAGAAACTCCTGCACTGATGACGGATTTGGTGGATTGGTATAATGCTGCAGAAAAAGAGGGGAAGTTGTCCCCTGTGGAATTGGCCGCGCTGTTCCATTATCGGTATATTAGAATCCACCCATTCGAAGATGGAAATGGTCGAATCGCTAGACTGCTTGTCAATTACATTTTGGCGAAACATGATATTCCCATGGTAGTTGTTCGCAGTCGAAAGAAAGACGAATACCTGGAAGCTTTGCATGCAGCCGATTTGGCTGTAGGAGCTGCGCCGACATTAGGCGCGAATGCCTCGTTGCGAACTATCGCTCCATTTCTCAAGTATTTTAAGAATATGGTGGCGCAAGAAATTGATGGCGATGTTCGCTTTCTTACAAAGTGTGGTGAAAATATCTGGTGGTATGATGGCGAGTGCGTTGAATTTCGCACCCCGAATTATGGCCGTATTTTGAACCTTATGCAAAGTGAACCGGTTTTGACGCTAGCCGATATCCAGCGAAAAATTGGTATTCGAATTTCAGCGGTTAACAAGCTGGTTCAGCACCTTCTTGATTGCCATTATATTGAACGCGGGAATGATGTTGGCAAATGGCATGTGTTTATCGTGCCGTCAGTTTAGAGACTTTGCAATATTAGAAATGCGAAAAAAGGACCTGAGTTTTCTCAGGTCCTTTCTGTTTCTAGATCCTGCTCCTTTGAACCTAAGAATTGTAAGGAACTAAAGTTCCAACAATTCTATATCGCTAACGCTCAGGATGACACCGTGAGGCACATGGTCTCCGCGATGTTCTAACTAGCTATTACTTGCAGCCTTTACAGCTTCGATGGTCTTTAACACGGAGCCGTCTTCGATTGCCTTCATGGCCATGTCGAAGCCTTCCTTGATGGTGGCGGCCTTCTTGCTGATGTAGAGGGCGGCGCCAGCGTTCAGGGCGCAAGCGTACTTGATGCCCGGACGGCCCTTGCCGTTCAACATGTCCAGACCCAGCTTGAAGTTTTCTTCGCCGGTGCCACCTGCCAGATCGTCTTCGTCCACAGCCGGGATGCCGAAGTCCTTGGGGTCGATACGGTAGGTCTTGTAAACGCCGTCTTCTAGGATTTCTGCAATGGTGGTGGGAACGCAGGGAGAAATTTCATCGTAGCCGTCGTCGCTCAAGGCGACCATGACACGCTTTGCACCCAGGGCATGAGCTGCCTTGGTGAAGGGTTCCAGCACAGCTTCGCTGTACACGCCCAGGCAGAGGTACTTGGCTTCTGCAGGGTTGGTGAGAGGTCCGATGAGGTTCATGATGGTCTTGATGCCGAGGCAACCACGGACAGGACCTGCGTAACGCATTGCACCGTGGTAGACCGGAGCCATCAAGAATACGAAACCGGTCTTCTGCAGAACTTCGGCAGCCTTTTCCGGAGTCATGTCAAGCTTGAAGCCTGCAGCGGTGTAGAAGTTTGCTGCACCAGACTTACTGGAAACGGCGCGGTTACCGTGCTTTGCAATCTTACAACCGCAGGTAGCTGCAATAAGGCCAGACATGGAGCTTACATTGAAGCTGCCCTTGCCGTCGCCACCGGTACCCACGATGTCGGTGAGTTCGTCGCCAGCAATGGGGAACTTGCGCTTCTTACGGCTGAGCACTGCGGCGCAGCCTGCGATTTCGTCAGCCACGGGACCCTTGCAGGAAAGTGCGGTAAGGATTGCTGCCATCTGGCGTTCATCCATAATGCCATCGGTCAAGTCGTCCATGAACATTTCAGCAGTTTCGCGAGTCAGGTCCTTGCCTTCCATGAGAGTGTTCAATACACCGCGAATGTTCTGCGGTTCACGACGGTAGTTGAGGAATGCCTTGAAGAAATCGGCTTCCCTGTCGCTGGCGATGGATTCCGGATGGAACTGGACACCTTCGATATCCAAGGTCTTGTGACGAATGCCCATAATGTCGCCGTCTGTGGCGCGGGCGGTCACTTCGAATTCCGGCGGGAGGGTGGTTTCGTCAATGACAAGGCTGTGGTAGCGGGTGAAGGAATTCTTTGCGCCCATGGTGCGGAAGAGACCCTTGCCGTCCAGGTTGATTTCTTCGACGATGCCGTGCTTGATGAACTTTGCGCCAACGATCTTTGCACCGAAAGCGTAGCCAATAGCCTGGTGACCAAGGCAGATGCCGAGAATGGGGAGCTTGCCTGCGAAGTGCTTGATGGCTTCAACAGAGATGCCTGCATCTTCAGGGCGACCCGGGCCCGGGCTCACAATGAGGCGGCTGGGGTTCAGGGCTTCGATGTCGGCGATGGTGCATTCCTTGCTGCGGAGCACGCGGATTTCTTCGTTAGTGATCTTGGCCAGAGCCTGGTAAACGTTATAAGTGAAAGAGTCGTAGTTGTCAATGAGTACAATCATGATAAAAAAGTGGTTAGTGGTTAGTGATTAGTGGTTGGTGATAAGTAGTTAGTGGTTAGTCGTTAGTGGCTTGTGATTGGTATCTGTCATTCACTGTTTACTAACCACTGTTTACTAATCACTACCTACTTCCTTCCAGGACTGCGCGGACAGCGCCCAGCTTTTCGTTAGTTTCTTCAAATTCGCGTTCTGCGTTGGAAGCGGCCACAATGCCACCGCCAGCCTGCAAGGTGATCTTCTTGCCCTGCTTCAAGCAGCAACGGATAGAAATACAGAAGTCCAGGTCGCCATCGGATTCGATGTAACCTACAGCGCCTGCATAGAAGCGACGTTTGACCTTTTCGAGGCCAGAAAGGATTTCGATAGCGCTGATCTTTGGAGCGCCACTAACGGTACCAGCGGGGAAGCTGGAACGAAGCACTTCAATAGACTTCTTGCCGGCGCTGACCTTACCCTGAACGTCAGAAACCAGATGAATCACGTGGCTGTACTTTTCGCATTCCATGAACTTCATGGCTTCCACAGTGCCAGCGGCACAGACGCGACCCAAATCGTTACGAGCCAAGTCAACGAGCATCAAGTGTTCTGCACGTTCCTTCGGGTCGTTCTTCAGTTCCTTCATCAGTTCATAATCTTCCTTTTCGTCCTTACCGCGGCGGCGGGTGCCTGCAATCGGATGGATGGTGGCGATACCATCACGGACGCGGACCAGGCTTTCGGGAGATGCGCCGATAAACTGGTGTGTGCCGTAATCCAGGTAGAACATGTAGGGGGACGGGTTCACGGAACGGAGGCGGCGGTAAATGTCCAGAGCCTCGATGTCGCTTTCGAACTGGATGCGGCGAGAAGGCACGGCCTGAACGATGTCGCCTGCCACAATGTGCTTCTGCAGTTCTTCCACCTTCTGGGTGTATTCTTCCTTGGACTTGGAAAGATCGGTAACGGTAACGCCCTTGGCCACTTCCGGTTCCGGAGCCAGGTAGCTGAAGTCCAGGTCGGCCAGGCGCTTCTTCACGTTTTCGATAGCGGCAGGCAGGTCCACCTGATGTTCTTCGTAGTTCAATGCGAACAGGTGAAGCTTTTCGGTGTAGTGGTCGAACACGATGTAGATGTGACCCACCATGAATTCAGCTTCGGGAATGTTCAGTTCATCCACCTGGGGAGCCAAGTGAATGGTATCGCAGCGGGCGCAGAATTCATAACCCAGGTAGCCCACGCCAGAAGAAGGAATCGGCATCTGGTTAGGCGGCACGGTGTTTTCGCCGGAAATGATCATGAGGGCGTCGAGAATGTCGCCTTCGCCTTCCTTCAGGAATACGCTTTCCTTGCCGTCGACGACAATGGAAACGTCCTTTTCGTTCTGGCGGAGACGGAAGGCTTCGTCGACCATCAAGGTCGAGTAGCGGCTACGGCCATGAGCGAAAGAAGCAGATTCAAAGATTGCCTTTGCTCCCAGCTTCTTGCCGAGAGAGAAAGGTGTGTAACGTTCGCCGGGGAGGGCGACGTAGATGCTGTCGGTACGAGGTTCCTTCATGTTCAATCCTTCGTTTTTCGTCGTCACCCTGAGTGAAGCGAAGGGTCCAGCATAGCATGGATTCTTTCACTGCGTTCAGAATGACGCACTTATTAAAATTCTTTTTGGCGAGGCTTTACGACCCGAAACAGGGTAGTGGTTCCGACCCGGAGGAATTCAATTTGTCTTGGAAAAAATTAAGGCCTCCAGGGAGTCTGGAAGCCTTGCCGCTTTGCTCTTACGCTTTAAACGCGCGATACAATTTGCAAATACCAGACTCTATGTTAGAGTCCGCGCCACCATCGGCCGTCGAATGCAACTGTAAGAGCATAAATCATCTTCATGTCCAAAATTTATGAATATCCCTACCTGTTGGCAAGGGATTTTTCGTAAAAAAGGGGCTGTAAAAACGTAAAAAATGTGCCGGTTGCTTTTTTTATCCAGTTCGCGTTAAATTGTCTGCAGTTTTATATATTATCTCCATCACTTCAAATTGGAGTGCTTTCTCTATATCCCTGGCCGGGCGCCCTTGTGGGCGGTATAAGCCTAACCAAATCGGGATTTCTTGCATCCTTTAAAAGTACTGTTCTGGGCCCTTTGGGGGGCTTTCAGCGGCGTTGCCTTTGCGCAGGCGGTCGCTTTGGATTTTGTGGACACGCCGATTGCAGATGTGGTCCGTTCTGTTTCGCGGGCCTATGATACGCCGATCCTGGTAGATGGAAATCTGGATATCCGTGTCACTTTTCACCTTGAGGGGGTGGGGGTGTTAGATGGACTAGCGGCCCTGTGTGAGGCTCATGGGCTAGAGCTGGCCCAGTCGGGAGAGGTGTTTCATGTGCGGCAGGCCCGCATTCGCGGGGAGCACCTGTTCTCTATGTATGATTCCCTGATTTCGATTTCGGTTAAGCAGAAGGGGATCGCAGACTTTATAAGGGAATTTGGAAATAACACGGGAATGAACGTCCTGATGATGGAAGGGGTACAGGGGGAAGTGAACGGCAATCTTCAAGGTGTAACGGCCGAAGAAGCTTTGCGTCTGCTGATGAAGTCTAATGGTTTCAAGTTGGTGCGGGACGGGGCTGCTTTTCGCGTAGAAAAAGCCGGTGATGCAGAATCTGAAAGCGTTACTGCCGATGGGGTTTCTGGAACTTTCGGTCATGCGGAGGTGGGGCAAGTCTTTTTGCAGAAGGATAGTTTGTGGGGAGATTCCTGCTATTCCATTGACGCCAATGAGGCTCCTCTAGAACGTGTGCTAAAGGAATTGTCTGATGTGGCGAACCTAGACCTGGCGCTTTATGGTGAAATGGCCGAAGTGGTTCGCCTCCGTTTGAAAAACGTACCGTTGGAGACGTTGCTGTCGGCTATTTTCAAGGACCGCCGTCTAGGATACTCCCTGGATCGTAAAACCCTGTATGTGGCTGGAACGGGACGTCTAGAGACGTTATCAATAACGCGGCTCTATACTCTGAAACATGTGCATACGGAACGGGCGCTGGGGCTCCTTTCCAAGTTTCCCCATAGTTCCGGTTTTGTGGCTGTAGAGGTAAAGGAGCAGAACAGCTTGCTGTTGAATGGCTCCGGCGAAGATATTCGCTTGGCTGAAGATTTGCTGTCCCAGGTAGATGTTCCTGCCTTGCAAGTGACATTGTCTTGTCTGATTGTAGAATTTAAACGGGGGAAAAATTTTGAAATCGGGATTCATGGTGGGGCGGCCCGTAAGACGGGGGAGAAAAATGTGGGCTTCCGTGGGTTCTGGGATTTTACAGATTCCCGTTGGCAAAAGTCGGGGGCCTTTGGAAAGGTGGGCGTGTTGCCGGACCGTTTTGAAATGGAATTGGCCGCCCTCGAAGAAAATAATTCTGCGGAAGTGTTGGCTCGGCCTAGGCTAGCCACGATTAACGGTAATAAAGCCGAATTGAATGTGACCAATACCGTCTACTATCTAGTGAGTCAAGTTTCGGCAGATGGCTATCCCATTACGGATTACCGCTCCTTTAATGATGGAATTTCTCTAGAAATCACGCCGACGGTCACGCAGGACGGAAGTATTACCCTGGAAGTTTCGCCAGAAATAAAGACCGCTGGACGTAGTACCGGAGATGGTCCACGAGACATTAGTACCCGCAATCTAAAAACGGTTGTGGTGTTGAAGGATGGGGAAACTTTTTGTCTTGGCGGGCTAATCCGCAAGAACAAAACGGAGGTGCGGTCGGCTGTCCCCTTTTTGGGAAGTTTGCCGTTGGTGGGTCGATTGTTCAGCTATGTGTCGGAGGAAGAAGAGGAAAATGAACTTGCCATTTTTATAACGCCTCATATAGAAGACCTGAATTATCTTGAAGGTGGGCATGTTCCATGATAAAGCGATGTTATTCTGCTGATTGTGAATTGCTGACCTGGGAATGGACGACGACTTACGACAAGTCTCCCACGGTGCAGGAATTGCATGAATCCTTTGAAATGGATTTCCCCTTGACGTGCGAAAGGTTGCGGATGGCTGGTAGGCGCTATTGGCTGTTTCCCCTGATATCCTTTAATTCGGCTGAAGGCCGTCGTTTCCGTTATCTGGCCGTTCTTGGTTGCGAAGATCTAGAACCTTGTAAAGGGATTGTTGGATGGAGGAAAAACTTGGGCTTGGTTCGGATGCTTCCAAAAAGTTTTTGGATTTATGGGGCCGCCGATGAAATCCTGCGAGGTAGTCAACTAATGTGCAAGGACTGGGGTGGGAATGGGCTGTTCTATTTTTTGGAAGGAGGGACGCTCACTGTATTGATTTTCTTTGAAGGGCGTCTTTGCCATTGGCTAGAGGAAACCGGCTATGAAAAAGATGATTCTTTGAAAAATCGACTTGAAACCTTGAGGGGCTTTGTGAAGCAAGACGCTCTTTTTAGTCGATATGAAACTATGGAATTCATACGGATTGAGTGTCCGAAAGATGTATCGCAAACGGTCTGGAAAAACGGCTTGTTTAAAAGGGCTGCCATGGATCCCTTGGGGCGAGAAATCAATTTGTGTGATGATAATCGGTTTGTTGGCTTGTCGAGGTACGCCATCTTTTTTGTTGTGTTCGCATTTCTTTTAATTGGAGCGTGGCTGTGGTGGATCGGCTCCTCGAAAAAATCAATTCCCCTGGAAGATGTGGTTCCTCCGGAACTGACTACGGTTCCTGAATTGCCTATGGTGTCTGAAGAAACAGTCTCTGAAAAAGTGACGGAGTTAAAACCCTACATGGGGACTGTGACTATGAAATGCGATTCTTCTGTGCGGGTACAGGGGGTTGTGTCTGGGAAGTTGTTTATTTCGGATGGAAAAACTTTTTTTAGGGGAGATTCTCTTGGAGGGCTTGTTGTGCGGGACGTTCTAAAAAATGGTGTTCTCTTTTCTTGCAGAAATAAACAGTTTTTTGTGGAGGTTAAATGAAGGGGGCTGTGTTGCCCGTCGTGGTGGTAATCTTGTTATGTGTCGGTTTTATGGTCTCCGCCTTGCTGTCTATGCCAGGGGGTGTCTTGCGAAAGGCGAAATCTCTAGAAAAGGATCTGCAGACCTTGTATGATAGTGAATCTAGAATGCTAATGCACTTGGAGGGGTTCGTCGATACTAGTGTTGATTGTGCTCCGGCAGGCCCATGGGTGGAACTATCGACTCCTGTGGATTCTCTTCGGCGTCTTAAGGTTTTGGCGGGACGTCGTTTGGATTCTTCAGAAAATTCTTCGCAGATACCGCGCCTGCTGAAGAAAAATATCGTCGAAAATTTTCGGACAAATCTCAACCGGGAAATCCTGCTGAAAAAGAACCTCATCATAAAATCGGGCAACCGCCGTCTGATGGGACCTGCAGAAAATATTTCCCTGTTTGTTCAGGACGGAGATTTGCTGGTGGACTATTTCGGATCCGCCCAATCCTGTAATTTTAAGTCCACGGGGAGTATCTCTGTTCGAGGTTCCGCAATGTTTGATACTTTGCGATTGTATGCTGCCGGGATGATAGCTTTGTCTGGCCATGTCAGGGCTGGGTGGCTTGAAACCTATAGTTCTGATCAGCAGGAAGTTTCTGGAAATGTTCGTTTTTCTGGAGCCCTCCTGGCAGATGGTCCCGTTGTTTTGCGACAGCACGCCTTGGGGGAATATCCTTCTGCCTTGATGTCGTTGAACGATTCTGTGGAATATGCTCCCCGGAATATATCCGCTCCATTGTTGCTTCCTGCCAGAGATTTGGCTTCGGACGGCAATTCGTTTTTGTCTGGCCTTGAACCGTTTCGCTGGAGCCTGCAATGAACCTAAACTCTTGCCGAGGCTTTACCTTAATGGAGGTCTGGACAGCGGTTGTGGTCATGTCTGTCGGGATGTTGGCGGTTGACCGTATGTTCGACTTCTTTAATCGAATGAAGACGGCTGAACGCAATCAAACTCTGGCCTTTGAATCGGCTGTCACTAAGGTTGAAAGCTTTGTTTTAAATCCGCCTCCCTGCAATCAGCTTGACTCGGTGTTGCCAGGAACCGGTCTCGCGTGGGCTGATGTTCTTGTAACTCCAGAACCTCCTGCTCATCCGGTTCATTTTAGAAGGCTTGTCCAATGCAAACGATAATCCGTCTGCAGAAAAATAGAGGCTTTACCTTGATGGAATTGATGGTTGCCGTGTCTGTTGCGTCCGTCGTTACATTGTCTGCATTTTTGTTTTATGTCAGATATCATGAAGCGACGTTACACCTTCAACGAAAATACATCACGGAATCTCGAATTCAGATAGAACAAATGAATGGGGTTCTTCCCTATGGTAAGGGGCGATGTTATCAAAGACGGTAAATGCCTGATGCTAGAAAAAAAAAGAAACCCCGGCGAAAAAGCCGGGGTTTAATCTCTAGGTGGGTTAGCTGTTAGCCTTGACCCTTGTCCACGTCTTCAACGAAATGATTTTCGTCCTTGCGAGCCTTGTGAACTTCAACCAGGTTGCCCAGGTAATGCATGAAGCTCAGAACGCCAACAGAAAGGAAACCGATGGAGTAGAGGGCGAGGAACGGTCCGATAATGAACTTCTGTGCGCCGATGTATTCCAGCATACCGAAGATACAGTAGACGCCAACGCCCAGTTCAAGGATTGCCTGCCAGGGGAACTTCTGCTTGTAGTGGCTGGTAGCCTTCTTCTTCTGGCCGACACCGCTCTTGGGGGTGCGGACGAAGCCGCTCTTGCGGCCGGTGATTGCGGCGAACACAGCCTTGGAGTTGCTGACTGCGATACCTACACCCAGTGCCATAAGGATCGGCATGCTGAGGAGGCGGACCTTCCAACCGGTATAGCCGGAGCAACGCTGTGCAACAAAGTAAAGAACAGAAGGAGCGATTGCAGCGAGGAAGATGAATGTGAAGCCTACTGTGTAAACCCAGACCGGCAGGTTAGCTACGGGCTGGAAGAATGCCAGCAGGGGCCATGCGCAAAGTGCAGTGAACAACATGCAGGGGTGAATAGAATAGTGAGTCGTATGAAGGATTGCACCAATCTTTACGCGAGTCGGAACGTTGGACTTGAGAACGCGGGGCAGAATCTTGATTGCGGTCTGGATAGAGCCCTTTGCCCAACGGAACTGCTGAGCCTTGAAGGAGTTGATATCGTTGGGGAGTTCTGCAGGAACGATCACGTCGAACACGAACTTCATCTTCCAACCAGCAAGCTGAGAACGGTAAGAAAGGTCCATGTCTTCGGTCAAGGTATCGCCTTCCCAGCCGCCACCGCCATAGATGGCCTGCTTGCGCCAGACACCTGCGGTACCGTTAAAGTTCATAAAGAGCTTGCCCCAGCTACGTGCAGACTGTTCCACCACGAAGTGGCCGTCGATACCGATAGACTGAGCGAGAGTAAGACCGGATTCGGTGCGGTTCAGATGACCCCAGCGACCCTGGACCAGGCCCACCTGTTCGTCCATGACCATGTAGGGGATGGTCTTCAGGAGGAAGTCCTTCTCCGGTACGAAGTCGGCGTCGAAGATTGCAAGGAATTCACCCTTGGCGACAGCCATGGCTTCCTTAAGAGCGCCGGCCTTGAATTCCTGACGGTTGGTGCGGTGGATGAGCTTGATGTCGTAGCCCTTGGCTGCCAGTTCTTCCACCTTCTTCTTGGCGACTTCATAGCATTCGTCGGTGGAGTCGTCCAGCACCTGGATTTCGTGCTTGTCCTTGGGGTAGTCTATGGCGCATACGGCCTCAAGGAGTCGTTCGACACAGTTAGCTTCGTTGAATACGGGAAGCTGGGTGGTGACTTGAGGCAGGTCTGCCATGCTGTGTTCGCGATAGAACTGCAAGATTTTCTTGCGGTCGGAAAGGCGTGTGGTACGGCTGTTCTTGAGGAACAGGTAGATGCTGTAGTAGCAGCTGAAGCCGTAGATGACGAGTCCAACACCCGCGATCACGTAGACCGCGAACATGATGTCCAGTAGGATTGTACTGATTGCCATAATAACCGTATAACCTGTATTAAAATAATGGCCTTTTTCAAGGTTTGGGGCCAAATATAGAAACCCAATGTGAAGTTTGCTACATTATATTGTGATTATCTGGTGTTTTTTACCTAAAATTTGGTCAAATATGGCTGGCGAATTGGAAAAAAGTCCTATCATGAAATGGTTGACCGCCAATCAGGGGCTGTCTAATTTTGATGAATCCTTAAAAAAGTTGCTGGCTTTTGCCTGCGCCGACTGGATTCGTCGTGGTTCCGGCAGGGTGGTTCCGCCGGAAGAGGCTCTTGCCATGGTGGTTGCCGCCAATTTGCCCGGAATTCCCATGGGACCATGGCTAGAGGACCCATGTGCCAATGGTATTAAAATTGCCGAATTTTGCGAAAAAATAAAGGTTTTGGAACTGCCGAAGGAACTTTGTTCTGATTTTCCTGAACTTTTGGACTTGCGCGGGGTGGTATGCCCCAGAAACGCGGCCCGCAGTCGGCTGGTGCTTGCCGGAGCTCCCAAGGGGACCCGTATGACCATCTATCTAGATGAGGGGTCGCCCATCGAAAACGTACCCCAGTCCTTGGTCGCCGATGGCCATATTGTGGAAAATCGCGAAAAAAAAGGAAATTTTTGGTCTATAAGTGTGGTTTGCGGCGGTGCAATTGTGTAGATTATAACATGTGGAAAACCGTATATTGATATTAGGCGATGAATTTCTGGGAGAACAGGGCGAGGCAGCAAACCGTTGCTCCGAAATGATCCTGTGTCGAGAAGCTAATCGGCCTATCCAGTTTTCCATCAATGCGCCTGCCCCCCAGAGCATGGCTCAGCTTTTGACCCGGGCTTCTTCCGACATTATCGGCAAAAAGGCTGGCCGCCTTATCATAGGTCTTGGACTTCGCGAACTGAAGCGGGGCGGTGTAGACTATAATGGCGTTTTTGATCGGTATAGCGCATTGGCTAGCGAACTCCTGAACAAGACAACCGCTCCACTGCATTTTTTGACTATTCCCGAAGACATGTTTCCTCCGGAACCGGCGCAGTTGACAGCCCTGAACGAACGAATTTTTGAATTGGCCGGACGAAACGAGAAGCGGGTCTTTGTAGAAGATTTCGCAGCCCATGCCGCAAAATACAAGGAAAAACAGCTTGAAAGGGGCAAGTTTGGACGTAGCCTCTACACAGAAGAGGGAAGGGCTACCCCCTTGTGCAATATGCTGCTGGGTTTATTCATGTATGATTTTATAATTAGAGAAATAAAATAAGAAAAGGTGGAATAATGGAAATCAAGACTGAAAAGAAGCGTACTCCCCGTGAACCTGCCGTTCCCCAGATGGGTATCTGCGACAAGTGCAAGACTGAAGCCCTCCTTAAGAAGTTCCGTTTCAAGGAAACTTCTATTTCTGACGGCGCGGCAAGCTTTGGTACCGTGGTCAAGCGTCTCTGCGAAAATTGCGCTCCCAAGTCAAAGGCTCAGAAAGAGGCTGACGTTCCTTCCATGTCTAGCAAGGAAATCAGGAATCTGATGCGCTCCGTGAAGAAGAGCCTCCGCTAGAGGGCGGCTTCAAATAGGTAATTTTTACCCTTAACGAATTTCTTGGATTTAATTAAATTTGGGCCGCTTTTTAAAGGGAGAAGCCCAAATGTCTAACGTTAATGCCAAAGAATCCGTCAAGAAATTCTTGACCGAATCTGTAGCGACTGTTACCCCCGAACTTGTAAAGTCCATTAAGAGGGGATATACCAAGCAAAATCTTATTAGCGACTTGATGTCCGGCGTTATCGTCGGCATCCTGGCATTGCCTCTGGCAATCGCTTTCGCTATCGCTTCTGGCGTGGGTCCTGAACAGGGCCTCTACACTGCCATCATTGCTGGTTTCACCATCAGCCTTTTGGGTGGTTCCCGTTTCCAGATTGGCGGTCCCACTGGTGCCTTCATCGTGATCGTGTACGGCATCGTTAGCCAGTATGGTTACGATGGCCTCGCTTCCGCAACGCTCCTAGCCGGTATCATTCTTATTGTCTTCGGCCTTGCCAAGTTTGGTGCCATCATCAAGTTCATCCCGTATCCGGTGACTGTGGGCTTTACTGCCGGTATCGCCGTGATCATCGCTTTGGGTCAGGTTCCCAACTTCTTCGGTCTGAAGTTCCTGGCTAAGGACCCTGCCGACGCCGTGGGCAAGATCAAGCTCTATGTTTCCTCGTTCGACACTGTAAACGTATACTCCGTGATTATCGGTGTTATCGCCTTGGCCGTCTGCATTCTTTGGCCGAAGATCACCACCAAGGTTCCGGGTTCCCTCATCGCCATTATCGTTGCTACCGTCATTGTCAAGGTGCTTGGCTGGGACGACCCCATTAACGGCCACGGCGTCATGACCATCGGTATGAAGAACCATATCCCGTCTGGTTTCCCCACTCCGCATCTTCCGAACATCAGCCTTTCCATGATGCGCGAAGTGTTCCAGCCTGCTTTGACTATCGCTATTCTCGGTGCTATCGAATCCCTGCTTTCTGCTGTGGTGGCCGACGGTATGACTTCTACCAAGCATCGCTCCAACACTGAACTTTTCGGTCAGGGCGTGGCTAACCTTCTTTCTCCCATGTTCGGTGGTATTCCGGCTACTGGCGCTATTGCCCGTACTGCAACCAACATCCGTAATGGTGCCGTTTCCCCGATTTCCGGTCTCGTTCATGCTGTTGTGCTCCTGCTCATCATGCTGGTTCTGGGTAAGTATGCCGAAATGATTCCTATGGCTGCCCTTGCCGCAGTGCTTTTCCAGGTGGCATTCAATATGTGCGGCTATCGCGCTGTGATCAAGATGTTCAAGCTTCCCAAGAGCGACGTAATCGTTATGCTGGTGGCTTTCTTCCTGACCGTGATTATCGATCTGACTGTGGCTATCGAAGTGGGCGTGCTCCTTGCTGCCATCCTCTTCATCAAGCGCATGAGTGAAGTTGCCGAAGTGGATGCCGTTACCGATGCAATCCGTGCCGATGACGAAGAAGTCTCGCACACCGAATTTGCCCGTCAGGTTCCCAAGGGCGTTGTGGTTTATGAACTTGCCGGTTCCCTGTTCTTTGGTGCTGTAGACAAGTTCAAGGAAACCCTGAACCGCATTGCAGTGAAGCCCAAGATCCTCATCTTACGCATGCGTAGCGTTTCCAGCATCGATGCAGCCGGTATCAACATGATCGAAGACCTGCTGAACCACTGCAAGGCCGACGGTACCCAGCTGCTCCTTTCCGGTGTGCACGCCCAGCCGGTGGTGGCCCTGACCCGCGCAGGTGTGCTGAAGCAGCTTGGCGAAGAAAACGCCTTGGGTAACATCGATGCCGCCTTGAACCGTGCCCGCGAACTTCTGGGCCTGCCTGTGGTTGACGCTTCCGTAGATCCGAACCCCACTGTGAGCTGGGAAAAGGGTCTCGACAAGCCCTGGCTGCCTGAAGAATCCAACGCAGCCGTGGCCGAAGGTACTCCCGAAGTCATCGCAGAAAAGGTTGCTGAAGAACCTGTCTGGAAGCTGAAATAATTAGATCCTATCTATGAATTTTAAGAGTCGTAGGGCTTTGCCCTGCGACTTTTTTGTTCTCAAAAAATATGTTGAGAATTGCTGTTGTGAATTATCTCACACTGAAAATTTTTATGGGCTTGTGTTCCTAGGAGGTGAGCCTTTCCTTTTCTATATTTGGCCTCGCTTAGGGAAGTTTTGGTTGGGCACTATAGGAGCTATAATGTATAAGTACTTGACTGCAGAACCGAAAAAAGTGAAAAAGAAAAAGTCCTTCAAGAAGACTCCTTTCGGTATTTTTATGGAAAATTACATCATGGTTTTGTTTGCCGTGATTGTTCTTGTCCATCTGTTCTAGTCAAATTCTATAGTTTTTGTGATTAATGCGGCCTTGAGTTGCATTTTTTTTTATCTTTGGCACCATGTTTAAGATTGGCGTTATGGCTTCCGGTGGAGGAAGCAATTTTAAAGCGATTATAGATCGAATTGGCGAGGGCGATCTGGAGGCCCAGTGTAAGTTCCTCATTACCAATAATGGTGGCTGTGGTGCTGTTGACCACGCCAAGACTTACGGTGTCCCCGTGTTCCATATTTCTGGCAAGACCCATCCGGACCAGGCGGAATATGAAGCCGCCCTCCTGGAAGTGATTGACAAGTATGATATCGACTTGTTGATTCTGGCTGGTTATATGAAGGCAATTCCTACCAGCATTTTGAGACGTCTGCCCGACCGTGTGCTGAACATCCATCCGTCTCTGTTGCCGAAGTTTGGTGGTCGAGGCTTCTACGGGCATTTCGTACATGAGGCTGTTCTTGCCGCAGGCGAAACGGAATCTGGTCCTACCATCCATCTGGTATCCGAAGAAATTGACGCCGGTCGCATTCTTGCCCAGCGAAAGGTGCCTGTTATGCCTGACGATACTCCGGAAGTCCTTGCTGCCCGTGTGCTTGTTCAGGAACACGACCTGTACTGGCGTACCATCAAGGAATACGGCGAAGCGCTGGTAAAATAGTTGTCAGCAATCAGTTGTGAGTTTTGAGCTTCAATAATCGCGGCGAAGCCGCCTGACTTTAGCTCGCAGCTCATGGCTCGTAACACACCGCACGTAGCTTATGAAATTTAAACTGCCGGCATTTCTGGATGGAATCGAATCGCCTATCGATGGTGAAGTTGCCCTTCGTGAGAACTTCGCAGGATCCATCATTGCCGGTGTTGATGAGGTGGGTCGAGGGCCGTTGGCTGGCCCTGTGGTTGCCTGTGTTGCCGTTCTCAAATCGCCTGACGCCTTGATTTCGCTGAACGACTCCAAGAAACTGACCCGCCCCAAGCGCGAAGCTATGTTCGAAGCGGTGAAGGAGGCTTGCGCCTGCTATGCCATTGCCAGTGCCAGCGTTGCCGAAATTGATGAAATCAATATTCTAGAGGCTGACTTTTTGGCCATGCGCCGCGCCTTGCAGGCTCTGGGAATGCCTGGTGTTCAGGAATCTGCCCCCCAGATCCCCATTGAAGTCAAGGGTTCCTTCGCTGAAGTTTCGTCCCTCTCGTCTATATTAGTAGCAGTAGACGGTAACTTGAAGATCCGAGGTATTCCTCAGGATAACCAGCTGCCTATTGTAAAGGGTGACGGCCGTGTTGCCAGTATATCTGCCGCTTCTATCCTGGCGAAGGTCTTCCGTGACCGTTACATGGATGAACTGGAGAAGAAATATCCGGGTTATGGCTTCGACAAGCATGCTGGGTATGGTACCAAGGCTCATCTTGAGGCAATCCGAAAGCTTGGCTATACCCCTGAACACCGCATGAGTTTCCATCCCAAGTCTTTGCAGTTGGAACTTCCGTTATAATTTTTATTTATTAAAGTTTGACTTTTATTTATTTTGACGGACCCATTTATTTTGTAAGAAATTGTAAATGTTGGGCCTTGGCACCTTCTTTTTTGTATTTTCTCTTTAATTTGTGGTGAAAACTGACATTTTGCCATGGTTTTATGTCTTAATGAAGATGTAAAACTTTAAAATTTTCTATCTTATTGATAGTCAAAGATTTATGTAATCCTTTTTTATGAAGGGAGGCTATTTTGAATAACTCAGTTCCTCTGTTTCAAATGATTGCCCAGTCGGACATCGCTACCATTGTTGTGCTCTGCATTCTTGCAGTCATGTCCTTGGGTTCCTGGGGCATTATTCTGGTCAAGTATGTGGTGAACAAGAAGAATCAGCGGGCCAATGTGGTGTTCTTCCGCAAGTTCATTAACGTTCAGCAGTTTGTGGAACTGCAGACCCTGTGCGAAACCGCCGACGAAAGTGCCCTGAAGAGCCTTACTTCCGAAGTACTTAAGGAAGCTTCCAAGTTCAGTAACTTCGTGAGTTATGACTCCATCCAGCACCGCGCGTCCTTGCTGGAAGATACCATCCAGCGTTCTATCGAAGGTCTGCGCCTGGCCGAAGACCGCTATCTGAGCTTCCTGGCAACCTGCTCCAACCTGGCTCCCTTCTTCGGACTGCTGGGTACGGTCTGGGGCATTATGGTGGCCTTCTTCCAGATCGGTCAGCACGGTTCTGCCGACTTGACTGTGGTGGCTCCCGGTATCGCTATGGCTTTGATTACTACGGTTGGCGGCCTTGTGGTGGCAATTCCCGCATCTGCCGGCTACAACTACTTTACCTCCCATAACGGTCAGAACGAAATTTCCTATTACAACTTTGGTTCCCAGGTGCTGAGCTTGTTCAAGCGCGGCGACTTGCTGGCTCTTGAAGAAGTGGCCGGCTAGGAGGCGTCGTGAAACGTAGCCGCGGTAAAGAACTTAAGCAGGAAATGAACCTGACGAACATGATTGATATCGTGTTCGCCATCTTGATCGTGTTCATCATTTCTGCTCCCCTCATGAGCCAGGGTGTCAAGGTGGACTTGCCCAAGGCCGAAGCTCCCACTATGGAGCAGGAAAAACTTTTGAAGGTTTCCATCACCAAGAAGGAAGAAATCTACATCGCAGACATGATGGTGGATTTCCATAGTTTCAACAACGTGTTCAAGTCTTTGTGGAACGGGGAAATGGCTGTGGTCATTAACTCCGACGAAGAAGTGAAGTACGGTCTTGTGATGAAGGTGGTGACCCAGGTGCAGAAGCTGGGCGTTACAAAGCTTGGCTTCTTGACCATGAACCCGAAAGAAAAACCGGGTAAAAGGTAAGGATTATTTTAGTGAGCGAACGTAAGGAACAAATCCGCTACTTCTCTAGCGAAGGCGATGGAATGATGGTGCGAATCATCATTTGCGCCGTTGTGTTCCATATGGTGATCGCAGGAATTTGTATTGGTATTCACTTTGTGAATTTCAAGCAGGAACCGGAACCCATTCCCGTGTTCGAGATGGTGCAGGTGCAACAGCCTACGAAGGCTCGCCCCAGACCGCCTCGTCCTAAGCCCCCAGAAATTCCGCCTGATCCGCCTAAGGAACAGCCTAAGCCCGACGTGAAACCTAAGCCTGAGCCGAAGCCCAAGGTAAATAAGGAACTTCCGCCGGACATCAAACCCGAAGAAGAAAAGAAGCCGGAACCCGAGCCGGAAGAAAAACCGGAACCGCAGCCGGAACCGGAACCCGAGCCGGAGCCGGTAGATGACTTTGACGTGGATGACCTGGATTTGCCGGCCGCTGTAGAAGCGCCCAGCTTGAATCCTGTGGGTTCTGTTGACATGGACCCGTTGATGCAGGTCTACCTGGAACAGCTGAAACGCATTATCATGGCGAACTTCAATCCTCCCAATAGTTTGTCTGTGAAGAAGAGCGTGAAGACCACGGTGCAGTTTACCATTGACCGTTTTGGAGGCATTACTGGAATTACGCTGAAGCGTTCTTCGGGTAACAAGACCTGGGATCATTTGTCTGTTCGTGCGGTCTCGATTTCCAAGGCTCCGGAGCTTCCGCTTAATTTTAGAGCTCCCAGCTTGACGTTGCATTTTAACTTTACGCCGAATTAATATAGAGGTGTGATCGGATATGATTGAAAAAATCAAGGCTATCTCTAAGTTTCTGTCCTGGGCTCTGGTACTGTTCTTTGCGTACCTGCTGTTTTCCCCGGTCGCAAGCTTTGCTGCCATTGATACCATTGCGGTAGACGTTGGTATTTCGGTGTTCAAGACTATGCCCATTGGCATTGTGCCTTTTACCGAAACCAAGGGTGCCATTGAGTGGATCGAGGAAAAACCTCATCAGATCATTACCCGAGATGCAGAACTCTCTGGACGTTTCGAAGTGATTGCTTCTGACAAGTTCAACTTGGCCTTGTTCAGTAAGAATCGTGCCAAGCACTACATTACCGGTAAGGTGACTCCGGCTGAAGGTGGCAAGCTCCGTCTGGAATGTTTCCTTTATGTGGCTCAGACCAAGGACATGATGCTGGGCGAAGCCTATACTATCAGTCAGCAGGACCTTCGCCGTGCCATGCACAAGTTCTTTGACCAGGTCATTTACCGTTTGTGGGGCGAACGTGGTGTTGCCTCCACCAAGCTGGCCTATGTATCCAAGATCGATGGAGTCAAGCAGGTTGTGGTTTCTGACTACGATGGTTTCCATCGTTCCCAGATTACTCGCGATACGACCATCAGCATGATGCCTGTATGGACCCGCGGCAATAAGGGCTTGATCTTTGTGAACTTCCAGACTCACCGCCCCAAGCTTTATTCCAAGACGTTTGGCGGACCTATTAAGTCTTTGTTCCCTCATCTAGATCAGACGTATAGTCCTGCTGTAAATCCCAAAACTGGCGAATTACTTTTCTCCAGTACCGTAGACGGTAAGACGGATCTGTATATCGGTAATCCTGAAACGGGGAAGGCCAGGAAGTTTGCCTATCTGAAGAGTAACCAGACAAGCCCCGCCTGGAGCCCCTTTGCCAGCGAAGTCCTGTTTACCAGTGACCGTGGCGGTGGACCTCAGATTTTTGTGATGGGCAAGGATGGCAGCGATATGCGCCGCGTGACTTTCATGGGCCGTTACAATGAACGTGCCAGCTGGTCTCCTGAAGGGGATCGCATTGCCTATACTTCCATGGATAATGGCAAGATGAATATTTATACCTGCGCCCTGGATGGCTCTGACATTGTACAGCTGACCAACAACGCAGGCAACAACGAGCATCCCACCTGGTCTCCCGATGGTAAGCTCATCGCTTTCGCAAGTAACCGCAGCGGAAGCTATCAGATTTATATCATGAGGAAGGACGGATCCAACGTGACCCGTATTACCAACTCCGGCGAAAACACCGCGCCTACCTGGTCCTTCTTCTATGAAGACGATAATAAACAATAAACAAAAGAAGGTGCAAAATGAAGAACTTCGTTAAACTCGCCCTGGTGGTTACTACCGCCTCCCTCGCCCTTGTCGCTTGCTCCAAGAAGCAGCCCCCTGTAACGGATCCCGCTGCAGAACAGGCTCCTGCTGCAGAAGCAGCTCCTGCTGTTGAATCTGCTCCCGTGAACCAGGATTCCCTGGCTGCAGAACAGGCTCGCCTTGAAGCTGAACGCCTTGCTGCAGAACGTGCCCGCCTTGAAGCAGAACGTGCCCGTCTGGAACAGCTGATCAACCAGATCATGAGCGAAGACGTCTACTTTGACTTTGACCGTTCCGAACTGACTGAAAAGGCTAAGGAATTGCTGGCTCAGGTTGGCGAACTCCTGATCAAGGAAGAACGCTTCACCATCACTATCGAAGGCCATACCGATGCTCGCGGTACCGAAGATTACAACTTTACCCTGGGTGCAAAGCGCGCCATGAAGGTGAAGGAATTCCTGGCTGCTTACGGCATCGACAACAAGCGCATGGAATCTGTTAGCTACGGTAAGGAAGCTCCCAAGGCTGAAGGTTCCTCTGAAGAAGCCTATTCTCAGAACCGTCGCGCTAACTTCCGCGTGAATATTAAGGACTAGAGCCGGGTGTCGCGAGCGAGCTTGCTTGCTCATGATTGAGGCCAATGAATAATGTGGACTTGAACGTTTATTTTTCGCTGGTTTTATAGCGAGGTGTATATGAAACGATTGGCTTTGGGTATTGCTGTTGTCGCGCTGGCACTCACTGGCTGTAGTCAGGTGACCATGCTCCGCACTCAGGAAATGAAGGCTGTTGGCACGGACGTGCAGACTACCGTGCAGAAGAATGCTGCCTATACCGTAGAAACTCTGGGCGCTCAGAATGATTCCCTGCGTGCAGAACTGGACTCGGCTTTGGCTCGTCTGGAAGCGGCCTCCCTGGCTCAAAAGCGTATGCAGGCTGAAATTACCATGCTTTCTCGTCGAGTGTCCGACGAATCTGAACGTAATGACTCTAGACAGGAAGAAATTCTGTATCGTCTGGACATGCTGTTGGGTAAGTCTGACAAGATCCTTGCCAAGAAGGTTGTGGTCAGCGGCGCTCCGGCTCCTGTTTCTATGGACAGCCTGGAACGCGAAGCTGAAAAGCTTGTGGAAGCGGAAGCCATGTTCAATACTGCCCGCAGCGACTATCACCGTAGCGAATATAAGCTGGCCTACTCCGGCTTTAAGCAGGTCTATGAACAGATGAAGACCGGCGAACTTGCCGAAAATTCTCTGTACTGGATGGCTCTCTGCCTGATTGAAGTAAATCAGATGGATAAGGCCAAGAAGGTTTTCGCCCGTATGTCCGAAGCATTCCCCGATGGTCAGAAGACTTGCCCAGCGATGTTCAAGCTGGCTAGCATCTACAGCGATGAATGCGATATCGATATGCAGAAGCAGTATCTGCAGAAGATTCTTTCTAACAAGTCTTGCGAAACTACCGGCGAGTTCGAACAGGCCGCCGAAATGCTCCAGGAAATCCTGGAAAAGGAAGACAAGGTTAAGGAAGGCGCTCCTGTAGAAGCTTGCGTGCCTAAGGAAGTACCCCTGGAAGCTCAGCCCGTTGCGGAAAAAGCACCTGCCGCAGCCCCCGCTGACCCCTCCGCCGCTCCTGCCGTAGAATCCGCAAATCCCGCCGCAGCCCCCGCACCTGCTGCCCCCGCTGCAAATCCGTAGAATTTTACCTACATAAAAATGAAAAAGTCCGACGCAGCCCGCTGCGCCGGATTTTTTTGCCTTAAGGTTTTGAATGGGGTGCGGAAGTGGAATTCGCGTGTGTGGGAGTTTTTTTTCGGGGTTTACTAACCTAATGTCGAATGTAAGAAAGTTTGGTTAGTAAGAAATTAGTTTATATATAGTGTTTTCTTGAAAATTGGAATATGTATACTAACCAAACATCGTTTTTTTGTCAATTTGGTTAGTAAGACAAAAATAAAAAACCTCTTCCGTTGGGAAAAGGTATTCGTTTTTTACTAACCAAACGGCGCCTTTGGACCAATTTGGTCAGTAATTTGGTCAATTTGGTGAATGAATCAAGGGTGGAATAGCTCCTCCCTTGCATCATTATCAGAAATTATCGTCTTCTTCGTCGTCGGAGTGACGGATCACTACGCCGCCGATCTTAGCGACTTTATTTTCGAAGTCTTCGTAACCGCGGTCCAGATGGTACACGCGGCTGACGGTACTTTCGCCTTCGGAAATGAATGCGGCCAGAACCAGTGCGGCTGTTGCACGCAGGTCGCTACCCATGATATCGGTACCTTCCAGCTTGGTGCCGCCCTTGATGATGGCGGTGTTGCCGTTCACCTGGATGTCTGCGCCAAGACGCTGCAGTTCTGCCACGTGCTTGAAGCGGTCGTTGTAGACTGTATCCTGGATGGTGCTGTTGCCCGGGATGGAAACGAGAGTTGCCATCAGCGGAGCCTGCATGTCGGTGGGGTAGCCGGGGTAGGGGAGGGTGGTGACGTTGATAGGCTTCAGTTCTACGCCGCGGGCGTCAACCTGAGCCCAGTCGTTGCCCACTTCCACCTTGCAGCCCATATCGCGGAAGGCGTCCAGGGTGCTGGCGATATGTTCGGGGAAGACCTTGGTGACCTTGATGCATCCGCGGGTGATGGCGGCTGCGCAAAGGAAGGTGCCTGCTTCGATACGGTCGGGAATGGTAAAGCACTTGCCCGGACGGAGAGCTTCCACGCCCTGCACGGTAAGGGTGCGGGTTCCGCGGCCCTGGATCTTGGCTCCCATGGAGTTGAGGAAGTCCACCAGGTTGTCAATTTCGGGTTCAAGGGCGGCATTCTGAAGAACGCTGGTGCCCTTGGCGAGAGTGGCTGCCATCAACACGTTGACGGTGGCGCCTACAGAAGAAATGGGGAAGTTGAAGTTACCGCCGGGGAGACGTCCTTCACAGGTTGCTTCTACATAACCGCGGGTCAATGTGATTTTTGCACCTAGGGCTTCAAGACCCTTCAAATGCAAGTCCACGGGGCGGGGGCCCCAGGCGCATCCACCGGGGAGAGAAACGCGGCAACGTCCGAAGCGGGCCACCAGAGGTCCCAACACATAGAAGCTGGCGCGCATGGTCTTTACCAGTTCGTAGGGGGCTTCCAGATGGTCGGCACCGCGGGTGTCGATTTTAAGCTGGTGGGATTCACCGCTGATACGGCAACCGATAACGCGGAGCACGTCAGACATGGTCTTCATGTCTTTCAGGTGGGGGACGTTTGTAATTTCGGAAACGCCGTCGGCCAGGAGAGCGGCTGCCATCACGGCAAGCACGGCATTCTTTGCGCCGGAAATTTCGACTTCACCTTCGAGAGGTTTTACCGCCTGGTGAACTTCAAAACGATACATATAAACTATTTCTCCTGATCGTCGTCGGGACGAACTTTGATTTTAACACTTGTGTCGTGAACCACGTAGGTTCTTGCAATCCAGTCATGAAGGGATCTGCGCTTGGGGTCAATCATGACCACCAGATAGCCGATGCCGTAGAACATCAAGGTGAACTGGGTGAAAAGGCTTGCCACATAACGCAATGTGCTGAGAACCCAGCTAACCTTTGCGATTCCGCTGACGGTACTGATGCTGTAGGCGGGTTCCACATGGATCTTGAACAACTTCTTGCCGGGGGTGGCGGACTTTATTGCGGTAAAGACGATGAAGTAAATGCCCTGCACGATACCCCAGATGGATAGGAACAGATGGGTGCCGGGGGCTTCCAGGATCTTGCTCATGGCGTCTTCGGCGGTGGGGTCTGCGATGTAGGCGTTCATTGCTTCGGAAATGGCGTTCAGGTCGGCCAGCTGCATTGCGCTCAGGACCATGAGGATGACGATTCCGAATGCAGAAAGGATGAAGTTGTCGACGAAATAGGCGGCGGCGCGGACGAAGAATCCGGCGTAGCGCTTGGAGGCCTTATGTTCTGCCAGGATGGCTTCTAGGGCTGCCTTGATTTGCTCTTCGTCGGAAAGGGCGGAACCTTCTGCGGATTCCCCCTTTTCAAAAAGGTTGGCATTGTTCTTTGCTTCTTCCGTATCTTCCCAGCGGCCCCAGTCCTTCATACCTGAGTGCCATACCAGAGTCTGGGGCTTTACCGTTTCGGATTTGACAAGATCCATTAATTCATCGATAGAATAAGGACCCTTGCGCCTGTCTCCGTCGGTTATGCTTTCATCAATATAATACCAAATCATACTGGGTACAATGTAGCAAAAAAAGCGGATATTGTCGGGCGTAGTAGGGAAGCCGAAATTTTGAAAAAAAACTAAATTGGGGGCTTATGATGAATTTTAAGGTTGGCCAACGCTACGTAAGTCAATCGGAACCTGCTCTGGGACTCGGCATAGTCACAGAAGTTCAGGACCGTATTGTGAAGATTTCTTTCCCTGCTGTGAATGATGTTCGTCTTTACCGTTCCATGGGTGCCCCGGTGGACCGTTTCCTGCTTGCCGTGGGTGAAACTGCGAAGAGCGAAAAGGGTGTTTCCTTTACGGTGGAAAATGTGGTGGAAGTGGATGGGCTGGTGGTCTATGAAGGTCGCGCCGGTCGTTCCATGAAGGAATCCGAACTGAATGGCAAGATTTCCATTGCTAGGCCCGCCGACTTGTTCCGTGCCCTGCAGGAAAACCGCATTTCCGATAGCGACCAGTTCCTGCGCCGCGAACAGTCCATGAAGCTGTATTGCAAGTGGCAGTCTTCGCCGGTACGCGGTATGATTGGCCCCCGTGTAAGCCAGATTCCCCACCAGTACTATCTGTGCCAGCGCGCCTGTTCCAGCTCCGCTCTGCCCCGTCTGATGCTTTCTGACGAAGTGGGCCTGGGTAAGACTATCGAAGCCGGCATGATCTGGCATGCCCTGAAGGCCCGCGGACGCGTGACCCGTACCTTGGTGATTGTTCCCGAAACTCTGAAGCATCAGTGGCTGGTGGAAATGAAGCGCCGCTTCAACCATCTGTTTACCCTGGTGGACGAAGGCTACCTGAAGGGCTTGTTTGTGGCTGACGAAGACGATAAGCCCAATCCGTTCTCCCAGGCCAACGACATCATCTGTTCCATCGACTTCTTGATCAAGCAGCCGGCCCTGATCGAAGACTTGCTGAAGGTCAAGTGGGACATGACCATTATCGATGAAGCTCACCACCTGGTTTGCGAAGATGGATTTACCAGCCACGAATACTTGCTGGCCAATGCGGTGATCCAGCGCTCCAAGGGTGTGTTGCTCTTGACCGGTACTCCGCTGCAGTTCCATCCGGAATCCCAGTTTAACCGACTGAAGATGTTGGACCCGGTCCGCTTTGCGGATTACAATAATTTTATCAAGGATCAGGATGCGTACCGCAAACTGGTGAATGAACTGAACAAGTTGCCTACCGATCCTGGTCAGCAGATGAGCTGGGACGACCTGAACGAAATTGTTCCCAAGAAGTCCATGATCCGCCCCTGGCTTGAACAGGAAAGCGCCAAGTCCATGTCTGCCGATGAATGGATCCGCCGTATCGTGGATGCCGTGGGTACTGGCTCCGTGGTGTTCCGCAATACCCGTAAGGGCGTGGGCGGATTCCCCAAGCGCGTGTTGGACGAAATCCCGTTGGAACCTAACGAACGTTATCGCGAAATGGTGAACGTGGCCGCCGAGAACGACCTGGATATGTCTACGGACATTCAGGAAAACGGTTTGCTTTGCACCAGCTACTCCGATGCCTGGTGCATGGACGAACGCTATGTGTGGTTGAAGCAATTCCTGAAGGAACATAAGGACGACAAGGTCCTGCTGATTTGCGAATCCATTCAGGTGGTTCTTGCTCTTGAGACCTTGCTGACGGAATACATGGGCGAAGGCGCCTTCTCCATGTTCCATGAAAATATGACCATCATGGCCCGCGATAAGGCCGCCGCAAACTTTAGCCGTGAAAACGGCGCTAACCTTCTGATCGCTTCTGAAATAGGTTCCGAAGGCCGTAACTTCCAGTTTGCCCATCACTTGATCTTGTTTGACTTGCCGCTGGACGCTTCCTTGGTGGAACAGCGTATCGGTCGACTGGACCGCATTGGCCAGACTGAAAACATTATCATCCATGTGCCTTACGTAAAGGGTTCCGGTCAGGAAGTCATGTTCCGCTGGTACCACAACGGCTTGAATGCTTTCGGCACTCCCATGATGAGCGGTGGCGAACTGTTCCTGAAGTACACCGACGAGTTGATTGCCGCCTTGGCAGAACCCCAGGAATTCCTGCAGCACTTCATGGACAATGTCATTCCCCAGGTGAAGAAGGATTGCGACACCATGCGCAAGAACATCGAGAAGGGGCGTGACCGCTTGCTGGAATTCAACTCCCGCAATCCGGCGAAGGCAAAGGAAATTACCGACGAAATCCAGCGCGTGGATGCTGAACCTGAACTTGAAACTTTGGTGTTCTCTTCGTTGATGAACCGCGGACTTGAAATTGAAAAGAGCAAGATTCCGGGTTGCTATGTGGTGACCATGGGAACTCAGGTGGAAGCCGGTTCTGTGCCGGGGATGCCCGAATCTGTGGGCGGTGTGCCTGGTAGCAGTGGCGGTGGCGGACGTGTGGTCCAGAATGTGGGCGACTTCTCTGAAGGTGGTGGCGGTGACGAAGATGCTCGTTACTCCGATGCCTCCAGCCTGACCGTTACCTTTGACCGTAATGTAGCCATGATCCATGACGAAGTGGATTTCGTTAGCTTGGAACATCCGCTGTCTCAGGGTGTGATTGACTTTGAAACTACTTTGGACAATGGCGCTGTGTCTTGCAATATGTGGCAGAACTCCGGTATGCGCGGCCTGCTCATGCAGTACAACTTTGCTGTAGACTTCTCCATTTCTGAAGAATGGGGCGTGTCTGACATTGCGGGTCCCAAGTACATTAGCGTTCTGGTGAACCCCAATGGCGAAGACTTGTCTAGCAAGCTTGAAGATCTTGCCAAGGCTACCTTTAAGGATGTGGCCGTGCCTCAGGGAAATCCGGCTGTGAACATGACTCTGAAGTACTTTGGTAAGGAAGGCTTGGCTATTGCCCGTCGTGAGGTGACTGCCAAGGCTAAGGAACTTGCCGAACAGGCTGCAGAAGCTGTGGAAGCTCGTGCCGAACAGGAATACCAGCGCATGAACCACTTGCTGACTATGCGTGGCAAGGCTGGCAACAACGAACAGTTGAAGCAGCTCCGCAAGAATGCCCAGGAATGGAAGAAGATTATTTCTAACCCGCAGCTCCGCCTGGATGCCATCCGCCTACTGGTCTGCAGATAATAGGTATGAGGAATGAGGTCGGTCCTTGCGGCCCTCTGAGGTATGAGGTCAACCGGGAAAGAATTTTGAGAGATGTAAAGAGATTTGTAATTTAGCCTGAAAGCGAGCGACGCGAGCGACCTGATACCTCAAAGCGAACGTAGTGAGCGACCTGAAAACTGAAAGCACCAAAGGTGCGACCTGAATATGAGTGAATTAAGAAAGAACATTTTGAATGAAGCCCACCGCATTGTGGTGAAGATTGGTTCCCGCATTCTGGTGGATTCCGAAAAGGGTGGCGTCCGTACCCGCTATATCCAGAAGCTGGCTGATTCCGTTGCCCGCCTTATGGAAGCTGGAAAGGAAGTGGTCATCGTGACTTCCGGTGCTGTGGGTACCGGCATGAGTCAGCTGGGCTATAAGGAAAAGCCTACGGTCATTGCTGAAAAGCAGGCTTGCGCTGCAGTGGGTCAGATTGACTTGATGTACGCCTACCGCGAAATGTTCCGCTGGTGCCAGCTTTCTGTGGGCCAGATTCTTTTGTCTGCAGATGACTTCCGCGATCGCGGCCGTTACAAGAATCTGCAGAACACCATCAAGGCCATGCTCGCCCGTAAGATCGTTCCTATCATCAACGAGAACGACTCCCTGGCTGTGGCTGAAATCAAGGTGGGCGATAACGATAAGCTGTCTTCTGACGTGGCCCTGTTCCTGGATGCAGACTTGCTGCTGATCTTTACGGACGAAGACGGTCTCTTTGACGATAATCCCAAGAAGAATCCCAATGCCCGCCTGCTGCGTTTCGTTCCCGAAATTACTCCCGCTGTTCTCGCTCTGGCTGGTAAGCCCGGCGAAGCCGGTTCTGCTGTAAGTACCGGCGGTATGCGCAGTAAGCTTGAAGCTATCCGTAATGTAACCAAGAGCGGCTGCAATGCGTTCCTGGCTTGCGGTATGCGCGTGCTTCCCCACGAAGTGATTCTCGAACAGGCTGAAGGTACTTTATTTGTAGGCTCCAAGAAAAAGTTGAACAGCCGTCAGCGTTGGCTCAGCTTTATTACCACTCCCCGCGGAAGTGTCGTGGTGGACGAAGGTGGCGTAAAGGCCTTGCGCGAAAAGCATTCCAGCCTGCTGCCCGTTGGTGTTGTCGCTGTGAAGAAACATTTTGACAAGGGCGACCTTATTGAAGTCCTGAGCGAATCTGGCGAAGCTGTGGCCCGCGGTGTCGCAAAGTTCGATAGTGAAACTTTGAAGCTTGTACTCCACAAGAAGACTTCCGAAATCCATGCCTTGCTGGGTAAGGACGTTGCCGACGAACTGGTTCACAAGAACGACCTGGTGGTGTTTTAATAAGAGAGTTGAATTATGGCAGAAGATCAGAACTTAGACGAATTGGCCGAAGAATCGGCGGAACTCCCGAAAGTTGAAAGTCAGGAAGATCTGGCTCGCATTATCCAGGCATTGGTTTTTGCCTCTACTGATGTGGTGACTTTGAAGAAGCTTCGTGAAATCCTGGGCGACTTCCTGGATGCTCGCCTAGTGTCTGACGCACTTATTGCTGCCAACGATTCCCTGAACAAGATCAATTCACCTTTTGAAATTGTGGAACAGGCCGGTGGTTATCGCTTCCGTACTCGCGCCAAGTATTATCCTTGGGTCCGCAAGTTGTTCCCCGAAGCAAATGCCCGCCGCTTAAGCCAGGCTGCACTTGAAACTCTCGCTGTGATTGCTTACCAGCAGCCCATTACCAAGGCGGCCATTGAACAGGTTCGTGGTGTGTCTTCTGTAGATGGCCCGATCCGTAACTTGCTGGATAAGGGTTTCATCGCCCTGGGTTCCCGCGCCGAAACTGTGGGTAACCCTTACACCTACGTGACCACCCAGGAATTTATGAAGTACTTCGGAATCAACCGCATTCCCGAAGACTTGCCCCGCCTCCGCGAATTTAGCGAACTTCTGGAAGCCGGCGCCCTGGTGCCTCAATACGCCAAGCCTGAATCCATTGCCAACGATGAACCTCAGGAACCTGAGGATAATCCGGATCAGGTTGAACTTTCTATGGGAGATCTGTAATGGCCTGCACTCCTTTAATGCAACAGTATTACGATATCAAGGCCCAGAATCCGGGCTGTATTCTGTTCTTTAGAATGGGTGACTTCTTTGAACTTTTTGAAGAAGACGCTGTTATCGCCTCCAAGATTTTAGGCATTACCTTGACCAGCCGCAATAACGGTGCATCTGGAGCCACACCCCTTTGCGGATTCCCTCACCACGCCGCTGAACGTTACGTTCCCAAGATGGTGGCAGCAGGCTATCGAGTGGCTATCTGTGAACAGGTCGAAGATCCTAAACTGGCCAAGGGTATCGTCAAGCGCGACATTGTTGAAATCATCAGTGCCGGTACCGCTATGAACGAAGCTAACCTGGATGCTAAGGAAGCAAATTACCTTTGCGCCTACATCCCTGCGAAGGCTGCCGTTGCGGAAACCGTCGACGGAAAGTGTGCCGACTTGGCCGCCTTTGCCATCGCCGATGTGACTACCGGTTATTTGGCTACAAGTAAAAGTTCCATTCAGGCTTTTGAATGTGAATTCTGCCGCCGCATGCCCAAGGAAATCGTTGTTCCCGAAGGAACCGTGATTCCCGATGGCGTCATGGACTTGGTGAAGTCCGAAAATATTCTGGTGACTGAACTGCCCGCTTTCCAGTTCGGTGAAGAGGCTGCCCACGATACGCTGTTTAGCCATTTCAAGGTGGAAGCTCTGGATGGCCTTGGTCTTGATGGCCGCCCCGAAGAAACTTCTGTGACTGGGGCCATGCTCCAGTATTTGATGTTTCAGAAAAAGTCTGAGCTGTCTCATTTTACGGCTCTGGAAATTTTGAATCTGGATGACTACATGACATTGGATCCGTCCACCTTGCGTAACCTGGAACTGGTGCGCCCGCTGAACGCCGATGACATGAGCAGCACCCTTTGCTATGTGCTGGACTTTACCGTTACTGCCATGGGTGGTAGAACTTTGAAGGACTGGGTGAGCCATCCGCTGATTTCTGTAGACCGCATCAAGGCTCGCGAAGAAGCCGTCGATGAACTGGTGAACAATCCGGTAGCCCTTGACGAGTTGAAGGAATCCCTCACTTCTATTCTGGATATGGAACGCCTGATGGGCCGCGTAGGCTCTGGCCGTGCCAATGCCCGTGACCTTGCGGGTATGGGCCGCTCCCTTTCTCAGGCCGCCAAGGTGGCCGATGTTCTGGAAGGTTTGCGTTCTCCCATTTTCGAACCCATGCGTGAGGCTTTGATCCGCGCCCAGGGCAGGGGAGAGGAACTTCTCAACCAGTTTAACGAAGACTTGCCCTTGACTGTCCGCGAAGGCGGCATGATCCGCGAAGGCGCCAATGCAGAACTGGACGCCATGAATGCTGACATTAAGGATAGACGTCAGTGGATTGCGTCCCTTGAAACTCGCGAAAAGGAACGTCTTGGAATTCCCAGTCTTAAGGTGGGCTACAACAAGGTTTTCGGTTACTACATCGAAGTGACCCGCGCCGCCATGGCCAAGGCCACCAATCCTATTCCCGACGAATATATCCGTAAGCAGACTACGGTGAATGCCGAACGTTACATCACTCCGGAAATGAAGGAATGCGAATCCATCATCAGCAATGCCGAAGTGAACATTCACGCTCTGGAATACAAGATTTTCTGCGAACTCCGCGACCGCGTCAACTCCTGGCGTGCAGAACTTCAGGAAATCGCCAACGCCATTGCCCGCGTGGATACGCTGTATAGTTTCGCCCGCGCCGCCCGCAAGTACAACTACGTCTGCCCCGAAGTTTTTGAAGGCTCCGGCATCGAAATCAAGGGCGGTTTCCATCCGGTGATCGTTGCGGTAAATCCTGACCTGGATTTCATCAGCAACGATGTAACGCTTTCTCCCGAGGCGACCCGACTGATGCTGATTACTGGCCCCAACATGGCCGGTAAATCAACTTACCTGCGTCAGACTGGCTTGATTGTCCTGATGGCACAGATCGGTTGCTTTGTGCCTGCGGAAAGTGCCCGCATTGGCGTTGTGGACCGTATCTTTACCCGCGTAGGTGCCAGCGACCGCCTGAGCCGAGGCCTTTCTACCTTCATGGTGGAAATGATTGAAACTGCAAACATTCTGCGTAACGCCACCGCCCATAGCCTGGTGCTGCTTGATGAAATCGGCCGCGGTACCAGTACCTTCGACGGTCTCTCCATCGCCTGGGCCATCGTAGAAACGTTGCACGACGAACCTGCCCGCGCGGCCCTCACGCTGTTCGCCACCCATTACCACGAATTGACTGGTTTGGTGGATGACCTTGAACACGCCGGCAACTACCAGGTGGCCGTTCAGGAAAAGGGCGATAAACTCTTGTTCCTCCATAAGATTCTCGAAGGGGCTTGCGACTCTAGCTACGGTATCCATGTGGCAGAAATGGCAGGCCTTCCCAATAACGTGCTGCGCCGTGCCCGCAAGATCTTGCTCCGCCTAGAAAAGCACAAGATCGACCCCAGCGACGAAGCCGCCAACAAGAAACTGAAGGAAAAGCCCCAGGTGGACCTGTTTGCAACCCCTGTAGACGAATCCGCCCAGCTTCTGAAGGAAGAAATCCGCCGCCTCCGCCCCGAAGAAATGACTCCCATGCAGGCGCTCCAATACCTGATGGACATGAAGGACCACTACGGGAAATAGCGTAGAGCGTAAAGGTTAAAGGGAAAAGGTTTTTGCATATCTTGCAAACACCTTTTCTTTTACAAAGAATGTGTGGCAACTGAAAAAATTGCTATTAGTTGTTGTATGATCGATTTCGCTGCATTACAGGAGTTTGTTTACGAGGATCGGGTTTACGATTCCAATATCCACGGATTGGCCCATTGGCGCCAGGTGGAGTTTAACGGACTTTTGTTAGCTAAAAAGACCAAGGCCGATGTCACTGTGGTTCGTCTGTTTGCGCTCTTTCATGATTCCAAGCGGGAAAGTGACGGCTACGATAGCAAGCATGGCGGCCGCGGGGCTGAATTTGCTCTAAAATGTCGCGAAGAAAAACTGTTCGAAATTACGGACGAACAGTTTGAAAAACTGTATCACGCCTGCAAGCACCATACTACGGAACGTAGTAGCGGTGACCCGACGATCGATACTTGCTACGATGCCGACCGTCTGGATTTGGGCCGCGTAGATTTTCTTTTGGATCCACAAAAAATGGCGACCTCGGCGGGCGCCCTTATTGCAACCAAATCCCGCAAGGAAAACGTTCCGACGCAAAAAATGCGAGATTGGTTGCTTCGATTTGAATTCTAGTTACTTTTCGATCCAGCCGTAGCGACCTTCGAACTTGGTTTCGCTCTTGATCACCTGGAAGGTACAGCTGACTTCTACGCCGGCGTTCTTGGGCAGGGCGGCCACACCTACTGCGGTGCGGGCGTGCTTGCCGTTATCACCCAGAATCTGTACGGCCAGTTCGCTGGCTCCGTTCAAAATTGCGGGCTGTTCCTTGAATTCCGGGTTAGACTGCACAAAACCCTGGAGCTGAACCAGCTTCAAGGTTTCGCCGTCCTGCAGTAAGCTCATGGCGGCGGCAAGGTTGTTCAGCAGGCAGATGGCTGCGCCTTCCTTGGCCTTTTCCGGAGAAAGGGCGTCGGGCACAATGCCGGTGTATGCAGAAAAATCACCGTTCACGGAGGGCAGCTGGCCCGACACGAAAATCACATCGCCTGCACGAGTGGCGGGTACGTATGCGGCCAGAGGGGCTGCAACGGCGGGAAGGGTCAAACCCAGTTCTTCGACTTTCTTAACGATGTTCTGCATAAGGATCTCCTTGACTTTTACCTCTAAATAATACAAACTTTCCTTTTCTGAGTTTTTCTTTTTCTTTATAAAGTTTGCTTTTTTTATTTGCGGTTCCCCATAAAAAACTCATAGAAAAAGGCGAATCTTTCGATCCGCCTTTTCTATAGCTCTTGTTGTAGGGAACACTCAGAAGATTTACTTCTTGGTGCCTTCCATCAGTTCGATGGCCAACTTCTTCATGTTGGTGAAGTCCCACTTGCCGGAACCCAGCTTGGGGATGCTGTCCACCTTGAATACGGAACCGGGGATCATAAGGGGCGGGATGCCGGACTTACGGATGTTGCGGGATAGTTCTTCGACGTCGAACTGGCCGTTTACCAGCAGCACGATTCGTTCGCCCTTCACGGAGTCAGGAACTGCGGTGACTGCGAATTCCATGCCTTCCAGGAGCTTGGTTTCGGCGAGGCGCAATTCCACGGCGGTCAGGGAAATCATTTCACCGCCCAGCTTGGCAAAGCGGCTGTAGCGACCGAGAATCTGTACGAATCCGTCGGGAGTGTGGGTGCCCTTGTCGCCGGTCTTGTACCAGCGGCGGCCATCCTTTTCGAAGACCACGCTTGCGGTCTTTTCGGGATCCTTCAGGTAACCCTTCATGACCTGGGGACCGCTGACCACGATCATGCCCTCTGCGGTGGGTTCCAGGAATTCGTTGGTTTCGGGATCGATAATGGCGGTGATGGAACCAGGGATGCCGAGGCCGATACTGGAGGTATCGTTGCACTTGCCCATGGTCAGGAAGTCATCCAGCAACACGTTGGGTGCGTTCAGGGTGGCCAAGGGGGAGAGCTCGGTACAACCGTAAGCTTCGTAGATGTCCTTGCCGAATTTCAGCTTGAAGGCTTCGCGCATTTCGGGGCGGAGCTTTTCGGCACCGGCCACGATGTAACGCAGGGAGTCCAGACACATGGGGTGGACCCAGCGGTTGATAACGATTGCGCGCAGGAAGGTGGGGGTACCCATCAGGATGGTAGTCTTGTACTGGGCACAGACGCGAGCCAAAGTCTTGATGTCGGTGGGATCGGGGCAGAGCACCATGGGAACACCGTTCAGCATGGGTGCCATGAAGGTCATGGTAAAGCCGAAGGAGTGGAACAGCGGCAAGAGGCAGGTCATGACATCGCCACGATGCATCTTGATGATGTAGTCCATCTGCTGGGCGTTGGAGACGATGTTCTTGTGGGTCAGCTGAACGCCCTTGGGGGTACCTTCGGAACCCGAACTGAAGAGGATCAAGGCATCGTCGTTAGGCTTTGCGGAAGTAAACCACAGGAACTTGAGCCACTTGGCGGGGAGGAACTTGATCTTTGCGGCATCGAGTATTCTTCCGATGGAACCCAACTTTTCTTCTTCTTCGTCAAGATAGATCATCTTGCAACGGTTGGCGATTTCTTCGAAAGCGGGGTTCTTGCTGGAAAGCTTGGTCAAGAAGGCGCGGGTGGTGACCACCGTAGAAATTTCGGCCTTTTCGATACAACCCAACACAGTGTCTACGGGGGCGGTATAGTTCAGGTTGACGGAGGTCTTGCCTGTGCCGAGAATAGACATGATGCCTAGGGCGGCGTCACGGCTGGTGGGGAGCATAAAGCCGATGTGGCGTTCTCCCTTGGAAACGGAACGGATTTTGCCGCCGAAACGGTGGCAGAGGCGGAGCATGCCGTGGCCGGAAACGTGTTTGCCTGCAGGGTCTATGAGAATGGGACGGTTGCGGCGTTTGCGCATGGCCCTGAACCACAGCGGAACGATGGGCTTGGAGTGATCCATGGCTACGTTCCACACGTCGGCGCTCAGTGCCTGCAAGTCGGCGCGGATCTGTTCTTCGGTTGCCGTTTCGGTCAGAGCCTTGGAGAAGCCTACGCTAACGATGCGGTTGTAATATTGGGGGCGGTTGACGCATTCCGAGGCGTGGCTGTAGCGGCTGCCCCAGAGACCCTGAATATAGAAGGGAATGATCTGTGCGCCGGTATCTTTGACGGCGGCGGAATAATCAAGAGTAAACTTTGAAATAAACGGCGACTTGGAAACTTCACCTTCGGGGAAGATTACCACCACTTCTCCATTGAGCAAGGCCTGACGGATTTCTTCCATGGCGGGCTTGGGATCGCGGCGGTTAATGGGAATCAGGAACTTGCCGTGGAACAGCCAGCGCTGGTACCAGTCCGCAAAGGTATTTCTGTTGCTTGCGATGCGGAGGGGGCGCGGGCTTGCCATCTGGAGTACTGCCCAGTCGATGTAGCTGAAGTGGGGGCCGACTAGAAGGGCGGGGCCACTTTCGGGAATGTTCACGCTTCCCTTTACCATGATACGGTAACGGAAAACATAGCTGAAAGCAAAGCGGAGGCCAGCTCGCAGAAGTGTCATGGGATTACTCCGCAATGTTAGGATGAAGGTGATGATGAACATTACAGACAGAATCAGGAAGCAGTGGTAAACCTGACAGTCGGTAAAGATGAGGAGCAGTGTCTGACCGCCAGTGAGTACTGTAAGAACAATCATCTGGATCATGTTGGATACAGAATGAATTCGTCCTGCCGTGTTGGTCTTGGCCAGATTCTGGGTTGTTGTTCTAAGAATGACAAAGGCGGCACCAGTGCTGATTCCAAGAATGCTGTAGAGGATGCCCTGCAGCCAGTCAATATGAACGAAGGGAATCAGGAACATGACCAGAGCCGATGCGATTGCGGCAAAGGGAATGATGCCTGTTTCTACGAACCCCTTGGAAGAACGACTTGCCATGACGGCGCCGACGATAATACCTGCTGCAGTCAGCGTTACTGTAAATACAAATCCTGCCAGGGTCAGGCTGAAAGCGTTGTTTGCGCTGCCGCTGGACATGTGCTGTGCCAGAAGCATCAGAATCTGGATGACACCCCAGAAGGCAGAAAGACCGAGAATGGCCAGGCGGGCGCTGGGAATCTTCCAGGTGGCGGTAAAGACGCGACTTGCGGAACGATACTTGATGGACTCGTCGCGGCGTCCCACGCGGACAAAGAAACTGAAAATGGTTGTGGCGACGGAGGCGCCCAGGTAGATAAAGAGAATCTGATTGAAACCGATAAAACCGAGGTAGGCGGCCAGTGCAACTCCCAGTACGTAGTAAATCATGAACCAGGCGTTTGCCTTTACAAGATCGCTTCCGTCAAAGACTTTCTGCATGGCGCTGAGTCGGGCTGGCACATGGAGCGCATAGCCGATGCCGTAGACTCCAACTAAGCCAAATGCAACCCAGTTGCAATCCGTAACGTAGCAGACCGAAATGGCGATAAGGGCTGCTGCTGCAATGATGCTGGACCAACCCATGGCTCTGCTCTCGGATTGCTTGCTCACAAAGTAGCTTGCAATGGGCATCATGAAGATGCTGGGCACGAACATCCCCACCTGCAAAAGCAGACTTCTCCAGAGGAACGCAGTATCCTGGTAATTGGCACTGAGCCAGGCCTGGAAGTGAACGAAGATTCCCATCTGGGTAAATGCGCCGAAGAATACGGCGAAGAAGAAAGGAATAGCTCCGTGGTATTTATACAGTTTCATAAAAACTCGAGGTGGGTGTTTATTTCTTTTTGAAGACCTTGGCGAAACAGAACGCGCAGAGGGCTATGATGGCTGTCCAGGAGCCAATCATGAAAATGAGACCGCCGGTAGTGAGTTCCATTGTTAGACCTCCATGTTTGACGAACGTTCAGTGTCGGAATTTCCCACAGACATGTTCTGTTTGTGGTGGTTCTTGGGGGGCTGGTCTGCGGGATCACCCTTGCGCCAAGCAAAGTAGATGAGCACGTTCAAGAGAATGGTCAGGACCAGCAAGAAAATACGGATGCCCCAGGTAAAGGAAATCTGACTCATTTCGCAACCCAGGAAAGTGACCATGGCGTCTGCTGGTACGTTCTGCAGGCTGACTACGGCCCAACCGTCGTGGATCAGCCAGGCGACCAGCACTACGGCCAAGTAGATCGGGCATACAAATCGGATAATGAATCTGAAGAACTTGGGAAGCTTGATGGCGGCACCTTCGTTCATCAGGGCGAAGGCCTCGCTCTCCGGATTGCCGTTTTCGTCCTTGACGGTTGCGGACTTGCGTCTGCCCAAGACAATGGAGAAGACGATTGCCTGGATGGTGCCGATAAATACCAGCAGGAAGCTGCCTCCCCAGAAATCGAATTCATCTACGGCACCGGCTGCAAGACCGAAGATGCCTACGAGACCGCCCAGGAAGGTTACGATACTGACAGATGTGATTGCGCCCTTGCGGGTCTGCTTCAAGTCGTCTTCGCAGAAACTGATCAGGGGCTGGATAATGGAGATGGCGCTAGTGACGCCGGCAATGAACAGCATGGCGAACCACAGAGTCTGGAAGAATCCGCCAAAGGGCAGCTGACCGAATACGAAAGGCATGGTCTGGAAGCCCAGGCCGAAGGTTCCGAGCTTTGCGCATTCTTCGATGTTGTTGCCTGCAATAAGAACTGCCATGGGAATCACGATGGTGCCGCCCAGGATGATTTCTGCAAAACCGTTGGTGGCGCCTGCGGTAAGAGACGAGAGAACCAGGTCTTCCTTGGGTCTGAGGTAGCTGGCGTAGCAGAAAACGATACCCATGCCCAGACTCATGGTAAAGAACACCTGACCAGAAGCGGCGAGCCATACCGTGGGGTTGGTAATTTCAGACAGGTTCGGATTCCACACAAAGGCGAGACCCTTACCGATGCCGTCAATTGTCAGAACGCGTCCCACCAGAATCAAACCCATAATCAGCAAAATTGGCATGGTAATCTTGTTGACTCGTTCGATACCCTTGCGCACACCGAAGGAAAGCAGTGCCATGTTGCAGGCGAAAGTAATCAGGAAGAAAACGATGGCGGCAGGGAAGGAACCCAGCTGGGTGTTCAGCATAATATAGTTGCCGAAGAATTCCTTCATGGGGCCATATCCACCCTTAACCACATCCATCAAGATTCCGGTTGCAGAATAATAGGTGAATGCCAGAATCCAGGACTGGATGAACATATAATAGAAGGTAATGAACAGCGGAGGCAGAATGCAGAGGGAGCCCAAGTGCTTTGCCCAGGGTTTCTGACCTAGAATATAGTGGAAACCGCCCGGAGCCGTACCATGACGCCTACCGCCGGCAGCGCGGCCCAGAGTCCATTCCATCCAGGACAGAGGAATTCCCAAAAGCAGGAATGCTATCAGGTAAGGGATGATAAAGGAGCCGCCGCCATTTGTTGCAGCCTGAACGGGGAATCGTAAAAAGTTTCCTAAACCAACGGCAGAACCGGCAACGGCGAGAATAACGCCAATCTTTGAGCCCCAGTTATCTCTAGAATTGTTCATCGTATATGTCCCTAAATAAATTTGGGGTTCAATCTAGAAAAATGTGCCTCTTGTCACATTTAGGTAATAGCTATGTATGCGTTTTTGTAGTGAAATATTGCCCCTTTTACAAGTGTATACAAGATTTGCGTAAAATATTCCCGATTTCTATGATTTTTTGAATATTTTTTGAGCATACAAGACCGGTTTGACAAAAAAGACTGGCTTTTTAAAAAAGGGATTGGACAAATGATTGACGTTAAGGGTAAATGGACCTTGATTACTGGCGGTTGCCGCGGTGTAGGACGTCTAACTGCCATTGAAATGGCCAAGTTGGGCGCAAATATCATTCTTCAGGGTCGTTGCAAGGCTAATGCCGACAAGGTTATCGAAGAACTGAAACCCTATGGTGTTGAAGTCCGCGCTGTTGGCTGCAATCTTGAATCTGAGTCAGAAATTGACGCTGCCCTTGCTGAAATCGACTCCTGGGGCGTTCAGGTAGACCTGGTTTTCAATAATGCCGGTCTTATGAGCCATTATTTCCAGGATTATCTGTCCAATACCATGGAAGATTTCCACCACGCCATGGCTGTGAACTTCTACGCTCCCATCAAGATTGCCTATCATTTCTTGCCGGGTATGATCAAGCGTGGTTTTGGCCGTATGCAGCTCACTACCAGCGGTATCGCCAATGAACCGGAATTGATGGGTTATGCCTGCGCAAAGGCCGCCCTGACCAAGTTCGTCAAGGATTTCGCTGTCAAGCTGAACGGAACCGACGTCATGATGAACGTCATGGATCCGGGTTGGCTCCGTACCGACCTGGGTGGCCCCGCAGCTCCCAACGCTCCCGAAACGGTTATCCCCGGCTCCATGGTGGGTGTCCTCCTGGACGACAAGAAGAGCGGTCGCTGGTTTAGCGCACAGGAATTTACCGGCATGTCTCTTGAAGACGCTGTCAAGAAAGGCGCAGACGTTCAATAAAAGTTCCTCCTAACCCCCAAAAAAGCTGGTGGTGGCTTCGGCTGCCACCAGTTTTTTATTGTCTTCCTGAGTTCCGCAAGGTGTTGATAAATGCGTTTTTGTTGTCATCCTGTGCGTTAGCGAAGGATCCAGTAAAACTTTTATTATATATTTAGCGCCATGAACAAGGAACCTTCCCGTACACAGCTTCGCGACGAAGTCTACACCCAGATGATGGTGGCCCAGGCTCGTCTTTCCAAGGATCAGAACACTCAGATGGGAGCCATCCTGGTATCTCCCGAGGGGCGCGTCATCAGCACTGGTTACAATGGTGCTCCTGCCGGTTTTGACGACGAAACAGTCCCCTACACTCGCGAAAAGCAGTTGTTGGCCTACGACCTGCTGGATGCTGATTCCGGTGAACTCCTGAGCCATCACGAGTTCGAGGCTAATAAGTATCCCTTCATGGTACATGCCGAAATCAATGCCCTGCATTATGCCCGCGGTAAGGTACCTGCAGGTTCCAAGCTGTACGTGATTGGATTCCCCTGTGAAAGGTGTGCTCTGGATGTAAGCCTTTCCGGTGTTTCTGAAGTCTTTGTCACGAAGGACGATTACGATCCTAAGTCCACCTTGAACAACAGCCGCGACACCGCCTACTACATGTTCGCCCAGGCCCACATTGTTGTGACTCTGTGCGGTAAACGTATTCGCCCTGTTGTTTCAAAGCCTGCGAAGGCGTAAAAAATTTTCTTTTTTTCGGAGGTTAGTCATGAGGAAGTTATTTCTTCTTTCTTTATTCTGTGCAGCGACTGTTTTTGCGCAGCAAGATGATTCGGATGCCCTGGATTTCGCAGACGAAAACAGTGCGTCTGTTTCTGCACCGGCTCCGTCAACGTATGCGGAACCTGCATCTGCGTCATCCCCTTCCAAGTGCTCGGTTTATTCTCCGTGTGCAAACACCGCTGAATCCAACACGGCATCCGGTCAACTTGTAGCCCAGGTGCAGACGGCTCCTGCCAGAAGCGCCTTCTTCCTTGACCTTACCTTGGGTATTATGTGGAATAGTTACAGTCGTGAAACGGTGTATCGTAGCTATGCCAGCTATTACAATGATTATTATAATCGTGATCAGATGGAGCGGGAATACTCTGGTTTGGGTCCGATACTTGGTTTGAAAATTGGTGGCAACATTCGTGGCTGGGCTGCACCTCATTTTGTAATGGAATTTGGCAGATCTTATGGTGAAACAGAAGAAGAATACTATGATTCCGATGAGAACGAGTATCGTAAGGCCAAGACCAGCGCCTTTAGATTTTTCATTGGTGGTGGTGTGACATGTTTCCTTAGCAATGACCCGCAGTCTGCTTCAAGCGGCGTTTTCCTGGGGCTGGATTTCGGTTTCGTTTTGTCTGCTGCCCAGAAGCACATTTCCTGGGATGACGTTGAGGATGTGGGGGGCATTGATGACGTGGCCGTCGGAATCAAGTTTGAAACAGGATATGTGTGGAGAATGGCGGATCACTTCAATATTGGTTTCACATGGTCCCTGAGTATTGATGACGCTGTTGATGATAACGATAGCGATTATCGCAGGGAAGAATCTTCCATGTATACCATTGGGTTCGCTCTCACTATCATGAGAAAGTAATGGTGAACAAGTTTTCTGTGTTGGCGGTTCCGTAGGCTATGTCGTCACTGCCGTCATGTCGTTGGATGATAATAGCAGGGCTGGATTTGGTTCAGGTTTCCAGGTTGAAATTCCTGCGTCTCACCCGAGGTTAATGGGGGAGAGTCGGGCAAAGTTCCGCTAATTGTTAAGAAAAAAGCCCGTTGACAGAAAATGTCAACGGACTTTTGTTATATTGGTGCACATGGTAGCAGTAAGTAAGTCTAAGAAAGAAATTGAGTTCCTCTGTACGGAATGCGGCAATACTACGCCGAAGTGGGCCGGAAAGTGCCCGTTCTGTGGTGCCTGGAGCACCCTCAAGGAACATGCTATAGAAAAGCTGGATGTGGCTGCCGGTCGAGGTGGCCGCGGTTTGGGAGGTCCCGTGCATAAGGTGGTGGCCCTGCGAGATGTGGCCACGGAAGATACGAAACGTCTGAGTACTGCAAACACGGAATTCGACCGGGTCCTTGGAGGCGGCTTTGCTCCAGGCAGTCTTGTTCTGATTGGTGGCGATCCCGGAATTGGTAAATCGACTCTTGTGTTGACGACTCTCGCTACCATGAATGCGGCTGGCGTCAAGGCGCTGTACGTCAGTGGCGAAGAAAGCGCCTGTCAGGTTAAACTCCGTAGCGAACGTCTGAACGTGGCTGGCTCCGATATGCTACTGCTCTGTGAGACCAGCCTCGAAAAGATTATTCAGCAGGCAAACGAAATCAAACCGCAAATATTGGTAATCGACTCCATTCAGACTGTGTATAAGGGCGATCTTTCAGGAACGCCCGGGTCCGCGGCGCAACTTCGTGAATGTACTCTGGACTTGATGGTCTGGGCGAAAAACTCAGGCTGCATTACCATCTTGATTGGCCATGTTACCAAGGACGGCCAGATTGCTGGCCCCCGTATTCTGGAACATATGGTGGATACCGTGGTCTATTTCGAAGGCGACCGGAATCATCAATACCGTCTTCTTCGAACCATAAAGAATCGTTTTGGCGCTACCGACGAAATCGGCGTCTTTGAAATGACGAGCCACGGGCTGGCTTCAGTCCCGAATCCTAGCAAGGTGTTCTTGCAGGAAGGCGTTCCGCCTACTCCGGGGAGCGTCGTGTGCTGTACCATGGAAGGGTCAAGGGCGCTGCTCTTTGAAACTCAGGCCCTTGTGAATCAGACTACCTTTGCGGTTCCTCAGCGGGTGGCGGCGGGTATCGATGCCAAGAGACTCACTATCATACTGGCCCTGCTTGAAAAGTTTGGCGGTATCACAATCGGGGCGTCCGATGTATTTGCAAGCATTGCCGGGGGCATGAAGGTGAACGATACTTCGTCGGATTTGGCCTTGGCTCTAGCTATAGCCAGCAACCACTTGGGAATTCCGTTATCCCGTCAGACTATTGCCATCGGTGAACTAGGTCTGTCTGGCGAAATCCGCAGCGTAAGTCTGCTGGATCAGCGTCTTAAAGAGGCCGGTCGACTGGGAATGTCCGAAGCGATCGTTCCTGCGTCTGGAGCGGATCCGTCCCGCGAGGGTGGTCGTTCCCTTAAGGTGGTCCGCGTAAAGACCTTGGGTGAGGCCATTGCCTGGCTGATGGATAAAAAGTAGATGTAAAAAGCCAATGCTGCTTTGACTGTGAACATCAAAAAAACACCCTGCGATGCAGGGTGTTTTTAAGTTCTATAAAATCCGCTTTGGTTTTAAGAAGCAAAGAAGAAATTAGTCTTCGTCGTCGGATTTTCTCTTCTTCTTTTTCTTCTTGGGCATTGCGTCGTCTGCTACAGAAGACTTCTTGCCTTCGACCTTGATGTCAGCAGCCTTTTCGCCGCGCTTGGTGAAGCCGTACTGACGAGGATCGAAACCGGAGGGGAAGACGGTCTTGTTATCGTAGATCACCTTCTTGGCGGTGAACTTTTCGATCTTAGCGCCATCCAGGTTTGCACCGGAGAAGTCAACGTCGTTCATCTTGGTGTCGGCGTCGATCTTGATGCCCTGCATGTTGGCGTTGGTGAAGTTAACCATTTCCAGCTTAGCGCCGGCGAAGCTTACGCCGCCCATCTGAGCGAGGATGAAGTCGGAACGTTCGATGGTGGAGTTGGCGAAGTTGGCCTTGGTCAGGTCAGCCTTGTCGAAAATGTTCTTACGGACGTAAGCACCGTCGAAGACAGCCTTCAGGAGTTCAGCTTCCTTAAAGTCGTTCTTGCTAACTTCGGTGTCGAAGAAAGAGGTCTTGCTCATCTTGGACTTGTTGAATTCGCTCTTGGAAACGGAGCCCTTGTCGAATACAACACCGGTCAGGTCCTGGCCGCTGAACTTCATGTTCTTGACGGTGGACTGAGCGAACTTGGCCTTCTGGAGCTGGGCCTTAGAAAGGTCAACATCGTTAAAGGTGGTCAGAGAAAGGTCTGCGTCCTGCAGATTGACGTTCTTGAAGTCTGCACCGCTGAATTCAGCCTGGGAAAGACCGGCCTTGGCGAAGTTAACGTCAACCAGGTCCACGCCCTTGAAGTTTGCTGCAATCAGGTTACAGGCGGTAAAGTCGGTCTTGACCATGGTGGTCTTGCGGAGGTCTGCACCAGCCATCAAGGAACGAGAGAAGTTGGTGTTGGTCAGGTTGGCCTTGTAGAAGTTTGCACCGGTAAGGTCAACGTCCATGACAGAAGCCTGAGTGAGGTCAGACTTTTCGAAATTGGTGTTTTCGTCTACCTTCATAGCGTCCAGACGGGCATTCTTCATGTTGGTCTGGGGAAACTGGCTACCCAGGAGGGTTGCACGGTAGAGGTTTGCGCCTTCAAGGTTTGCACCTTCGAAAGAGGAGTTACGAATGTCTGCGCCGCTGATGACGACCTTTTCGAGGTTGGCGTCTTCGAAGCTAGCGTCGCTAATCACAGCGTTCTGGAAAGAAACTTCCTGGAGGCTTGCCTTTGTAAAGTTGGGGCCTTCGCCAGTAGCACGGCGGAAGTCGGTGGTGTTCTTGACTGCCTTAGCCTTGCTGAAGTTGAAGCCATCGATACGCTTGTTACTGAAAGAAACGTTCAGATCCTTGCCTGCCCAGTTGTCCTGTGCGAATACGTTCAGTGCAAGTGCACTAACAAGGCAAAGGCCAAACTTTGAAACTCTCTTCATATTCATATATAACATTCCCTTTGAGGATAAACCAGATAACGGATAGCCCTAAAATAACTAAATAATTTGCAAAACTGCAAGACTTTTAAAAAAACTCTATAAATAAAAGCTAACTTGTAGGGCGAAATGAGCAATTTTTCGTCAAAACAGTACGATGTGGTGGTCTGTGGGGCCGGTCCTGCAGGCTTGATGGCTGCCTGCACCCTTGGACGTCTGGTTCAAAAGGAGACTTCCGGTGCTAGACGGGTCTTGCTTCTAGATAAAAAGGAACCTTGGAAAGAGCCTATTTTCTGTGCCGAAGCGGTATCTTCTCGGCGTCTGAAGGCCCTTTGGCCTGTGGATTCCTCCTTTGTTCGCGGAAACCTGTCCGGGATTTATTTTACCTCTCCCAAACGTTACCGCGCCGAGTTTTATAGTAAGGATTGTGGTTATCAGCTGAATCGCTCCGCTCTGCACAAGAATATTGCCGACGAATGCGTCAAGGCTGGTGTGGAATGTCATTTTGACTCCGTGGTCAAGAAGCTGGATCGCACCGAAAACGGTTGGAATGTGGTGGTATCTTCCAAGGGTGTCGAAGAAACCCTAAGTTCTACCCTTATTATAGACTGCTCTGGCCCCGGTGCCAAGCTGACCCGTGGAATCCCCTGCCTCGAGGGCATGGAAGACGGTGCCACTGATCTTGAACCTGCAGTCTTTGCGGTGGCCGAGGGCATTCCTCATAGCCGTGAACATATTGAATTGTTCTTCGGTAGTGAATTTAAGGACGGCTACGGCTGGATCTTCCCCCGTGACGGCAAGGAAGTAAATATTGGTTTTGTGCTGGGGAAGGACGTTCGTAACGAGGGTTCCCTCCGCCAGAAACTTCTTGATTTTATCGCTCGCGACTATCCTGGCTCTACGGTCAAGGCTGTCTACGGGGGCATGATTGCCTGCGGACAGTCCCATAAGCCGATCGCCAAGTGCGGTCTCTTTAAGGCCGGCGATTCTGCCAGCTGCGTCAATCCCATTAGCCGTTCCGGCATTACGGAATCCCTCCTTTGCGGTAAGATTGTGGCCGAGGGTGCCATGGAATGGTTGCAGGATTCTGGCGAAAACCGTGAAGCGATCGAGGCCCGCGCCCACCAGCGCTGGATGCAGGAAATGGGCAAGTCCCATATGCAGATTGCCCGCGGAAAGCCTGGCTTCAACAAGATTACAGACGAGCAGTTCGACAAGGCAGCCTTGCGTCTGTCCAAGTTGCCTAAAGAGAAGCAGACTCTGTTCCGCATATTCTTTAACGTCCTGTGGGCAAGTCCGTCCTTAGTCTGGAAACTCAGGTCATTCCTCCACTGGTAGTCTAGTATGTCTGAAATTATCGAAAAACGTCTCGAGGAAGTTCGAACCAAGTTCGCTGGCTTCACCGATCCCGATGACAAGTGGAAGTTCATCCTTGATCTGGCTAAGGCCCACAAGGGGATGGACGCCGCTCTTAAGGCAGAAAAGTTCATTATTTCTGGTTGCGCATCCACCATGTACCTGGTTCCTAATTTTGACGGAAACCTGCTCCATTTTGAAATGGATGTGGAAGGCGGCACTACGAATCCACTGATCAGCCGTGGTCTGGGAGCCCTGGCCCTCAAGATTTATAATGATACCGCTCCGGCTGACATTCTGGCGGTGGACCCGAAGTTCTTTCAGGACATTGGTCTAAACGTTGGACTTTCACCTACAAGGTCTAACGGTTTTGCGAGCCTTGTAAAGCAGATTTATTTGTACGCCCGAGTCTTTGCTGCTCTGGCCAAGAAGTAGAAGAACGCGATTTATAAAAGTAAAGGATAAAGGAAAATGTCTTTTAGTTTCTTGAATGGAAAGAGCCCCTTTGACGAGGCTGAAGAACGCCTGGAAGCTGGCGAAACCGTTAACGGCAAGCCGAAGATGCCTGTGGCTCCTGTCATGGGTTGGCAGGATGGTGTTACCCTCCTGGTGATTATTGCCCTGGTTGTTGGTGGCTACCAGTACTATCAGTATGCCAAGCGCACCAGTGCAGAAGCCTTCGCTACCTGCGAAACTCTTTATACTGCAGCTCAGACCGATGCGTCCAAGTATGTCGAAATGGAAAAGTGCTATGAGGCTACCTGGGATCTGGGTTTTGTAAGCGATACTCTGGAAGTGGTTCGCCAGAACCGCCTGGGCGAAGTGGAAGATATGCGTACTGCCCAGAAGGATTTGCTGGCTAGCGCCAATGCCGCTTTCGACAAGGGCGATACCGCCGCCGCAGTCAAGATCGTGACCGAATACAAGGGTGCTATGCTTCTGTACACGGGCGACCAGTCTGAATGGGATGAAATCGCAAAGTTTGCGACTGCCGCTCCTGCTGCCGAAAAGGTTGCAGAACCCGCCGCAGAAAAGGCTGCTGAACCTGCAGCTGATGCTCAGAAGTAATTCTTGTCAAAAGGTTTGCTGAACTGAAAAACACCGCAATGAAATGCGGTGTTTTTTGATGTCCACAATATTTTTTAGGACCGTCTATTTGAGGTTTTGCCTCAACGTTTTTCCAAGTGTATTTCCCGTTCGGTTTCGTTGAGAATGTCGATGCGGATCACGTGGGTGATGCCCGGGTCATTCTCTTCGAGACGTTCCGGCCATTCAATCAGGCTGACACCTTGTTCCAGGTAGTCGGGATCCAGACCCACTTCGTTCAGGTCGGCGCCACCTTCCAGTCGGTAAAGATCGAAATGGAAAATGGGCGGATTGTTGGGGTATTCGTGGAGGATGGTGTAGGTGGGGGAGCATACGGCGCCCTCGAATCCGAGACCCTTGCAGACTCCGCGGCTAATAACCGTCTTGCCTGCACCCAGGTTGCCGAACAGGGCCACCTTGTCGCCTGGTTTCAGGGACTTGCCGAATTCCACGGCCCAAGCATAAGTGGTTTCTTCTGACGTAAACTTCATAATAGTGAACAGTGAAGAGTGAATAGTTTTGAGCGATGAGCAGTGAGTTATGAGTTTTGAGTTGTGAGTTAATAAGTCAGGCGCCTTTGACGCAGTTATGATAACTCATGGCTCAAAGCTGAATACTCATGGCTGAACAAGGCGCCTTTGGCACGGTTATTAGAAGTTAGTAGGAAGTAGGAAGAGCCGCTGACAAAAAATGCCTACTGCCTACAGTCTACTTTTTAAAAGGAGCCGCAGGCCCCGCCCTCATACCTCGAACCTGAAAGCGAGCTTTGCGAGCGACCTGATACCTGCTACAGCTTGTCCTTGAACTGCTGGTAGGTGAACTTATGGAGCAGGTGGAACTTACCTTGTTCGTCAAACTTGCCTATGCTGGGGTGGCGCACACCGTTGAAGAATGTGGTCTTCACCATGGTATAGTGGATCATGTCTTCGAAGATGATTCGGTCGCCGACCTGCAGGGGTTTGTCGAAGGAGAAGTCGCCCAACTGGTCGCCGGCCAGGCAGGAATTTCCGGTCAGCTTATAGGTGTAGGGCTTTTCGCCGGGGAATGCGGAACCGGTAACGGCAGGGCGGTAGGGCATTTCCAGACAGTCGGGCATATGGGCGCTAATGGAGACGTTCAGTACGGCGATGTCCATTTCGTTGTGGACGATGTCGCCGACTGTGGCTACCAGTTCGCCGGTTTGCCAGCCGACCGCTTCGCCTGGTTCCATGATGACAGTCAGATGGGGGTAACGTCCCATGAAGTCCTTCAGGATGCGGACCAGCTCATCGCGGTGGTAATCCTTGCGGGTGATGTGGTGGCCACCACCGAAGTTGACCCATTTCATCTGGTTCAGATACTTGCCGAAGTGCTGTTCGAATGCCTTCAGTACGCCTTCCAGGGCGTCTGCATCCTGTTCGCAGAGGGCGTGGAAATGGAGACCTTCAATTCCGTCCAGAAGTTCCGGTTTGAACTCGGCTTCGGTGACTCCAAGGCGGCTGAACTTGCCGCAGGGGTTATAAAGGTCGGTTTCTACGGTGGAATACTGGGGATTGACGCGGATGCCTGCAGAAACGCCTGCCTTCAGGGTCTTTTCCTTGAATCGTTGCCACTGGCTGAAGCTGTTAAAGGTAATGTGGCCTGCACAGCTCAAAATTTCGTCGATTTCGTCGTCGTCATACACCGGTGCGAAGACGTGGACTTCCTTTCCCATTTCTTCCTTGGCCAGTTTAGCCTCGTTTAGGCTGCTGGCGGTGGCCCCGGCTAGATATTCGCCGATCAGGGGGAAGGAACGCCAAAAGCTATAACCTTTCAGGGCGCAGATGATTTTTACGCCGGTTTTCTTCTGGATATCGTCCAAAATTTCCATATTTCGGCGGAGACGGGCCTCATCGAGGACAAAACAGGGGGATGGAACTTGAGAATAGTCTAGCATAGGGCCAAAGATAGCCTTTTTTTACACCTTTTTAAACTTTTTTGCTTATGCTTTAACTACATTTAACGGTGATGAGATTTTCTTCTTATAAGCACGTTGTTATTTCGCTGTTGGCTCTGGCTTTTGCCGGAGTGGCAATGGCTCAGTCCGTTCCCTCCAAGGTTGAATCCCAGGTGGTGGCGGCTCCCCGTGGCGCTTCGACTCTTGATGAAATGATCCAGGCAAAACTGGATTCCATGAATCATGCTGTTCCCTCCGTCGGTCCCCGTAACTCTGATAGCCTCGCTAAGGTTCAGGCCGATAGCGTTCGCAGACTGATCAAGGAAGGCAAGTACGTCCAGCGCGCCAAGTACGACAAAAAGAACTTCGACCACTGGAACATCGATACCGTTCTCCAGAAGTCCATGAAGGAAAAGCTGGTGGGCGTGTGGCGCACTCCCATTGTGGCTCACGGTCATGCCTTCCGCGATGCTGAACTCCGTTTCTGCATGAACGATACCTTGATCGGTGTTACCCGTACTTATTCCGATTCCGGTCGTTATCAGATGACTGGTGAATATGTGTTCAAGGCCCGCTACCGCTTTGATTCTGACCGTTCTCTGGTCAGCCGCGAAGTGTTCAGCGACCGTAAGGTGGTCCGTTGGGACTTTATCACCTTCGATATTACCGATGGTGCTCTTGAATACAACCTGAACAAGCTGGAATTCCGTGACCTGAACGATAACTGGCTCAACGCTCTGCAGGGCTTTGATAACGTTCCTCCCGAAGTTTATAATCGCGACGAAAAGGGCTCTGCCGAAATGAAGCGCGAATACGAAAACAGCAAGAAGAAAAAGTAATTGCGGTTTGGGGCCAAGCGCCATGAGCCGAAATTCTTCGAAAATTTCTAGAGCAGTTGTTGGCTTTGTAGTGCTAACACTGCTCTTTCTGTTTTTTGCGGCCCTGACCTTGACCGCCGGTTCAACCTCCATCAGCTGGTCGGACCTGGGGTTCAGGAACGTTCCCTACCAGAATATGGCTGCCCAGATTTTCTGGGAAATCCGCTTCCCTCGACTGGTGGCGGCGGTTCTGTCTGGTGTGGCGTTGGCGGTTTCGGGCCTGGCTTTGCAGACCTTATTCCGTAACCCGCTGGCGGGACCTTTTGTGCTGGGTATTAGCAGCGGGGCTAGTCTGGGTGTTGCCCTTTCACTGTTGGCGGGTCTTAGCTTTGGACACTTTGGCGTGCTGGGGGCTGCGGCGGTGGGCGCTCTCGGTGTGACGTTCCTGGTGATGGCGGTGTCTACCCGCTTTAGAAATTCCACGGTGCTCCTTGTGGTGGGGCTGCTGGTAGGGTACTTCATCGACGCCGTGATTAGCCTCTTGATCGTGAACAGCGATGCGGAATCCTTGCGGGTTTACGTGAGCTGGGGCATGGGAAGTTTTGGACGTCTAACTTATGACGGGGTCTGGATTTTTGCGGCTGCGGTGGCGGTTGGACTTGGGCTGGTGGTGTGTGCCATGCGGTACTTGAATGCCGTGCGCCTGGGGGATGATTTTGCCCGAGGTCTGGGTGTGAATGTACGTTTGGGCCGCGGTCTTGTTCTGCTGGGAACTTCCATCCTGGCGGCATCGGCCACGGCTTTTTGCGGCCCGGTGGCTTTCGTTGGAATCGCGGTTCCTCACCTGGCTTTTATGTTGTTCAAAATCAGCAACCATCGCGTGCTGATTCCTGGGGCGGCCTTGTGCGGTGCTGTGCTTTGCCTGGCCGCAAGCCTCTTCATGACTTTGCCCTTGAATGCGGTTCTTAGCCTGGTGGGCGTTCCCGTGGTGCTGTGGGTGATTATTCGTGGTGGGAGGGGGCGCTGATGGCGGAATTGCTGAAGTGTGAAAATCTTTGCTTTGGGTATGTCGGTTCTGGTTTTGCGGCACCCCTGAATTTTGAACTGCAGCCTGGCGAAGTGGTGGCCCTGATGGGCCGCAACGGTTCCGGCAAGAGTACCTTGCTGAAAACTTTGTGCGGTCGGATTCCCGCTCTGGGCGGAACTATAAAGGTTTGCGGGACCTGTCTGAAGTCCCTAAAAACTATGGATCTTGCAAAGCTGATCGCCTATATTTCCATTAGCAAGGCCGCTCCGGATCGGATGACCGTCCGTGAATTCGTGGGGCTCGGCCGCATGCCTTACAGCGGTTTTCTGGATGGCCGTACTGCCGAGGACGTGAAGATTGTGGATGAATCCCTGGAACTTTTGGAACTTTCCGGTTTTGGGGACCGCTATGTTTGCGAACTGAGCGATGGCGAACGGAGCCGCGTGTATTTGGCTATGGCCCTGGCCCAACAGGTGAAGGTCTTGTTGTTGGATGAGCCTAACGCGTTTTTGGATATTCCCTGGAGCCATCAGCTTTTTAGGACTCTGCGCACTATTGCGGCGGAACGTGGCGTGGGAATTTTGGTGTCGACCCATTCCCTGGATTTTGCAGAAAAATATTGCCAGCGCGTGATGGTCGTTGGGGACCGTAGCGTTTCTGTAGAAAATTGGGAAGGGGCGCGAGCCGGGGGCTTGCTGGACTGGACAAAGGGGGAATAGCTTATGGGGAATGCAAATTTTTTGAAGTGCGTTATTCTGGGCTGCTTATTTATTCTGGCGGGGTGCGCCGGGAACAAGGCCCCAGAGGTGTCCGCTGAAGTTCCTGCAGAAAGTTCCGTTTCGCCGGCTCTAAAGGGAATTGAGGAGCCGGCCGGCGAGAAGCATTTCTTCTGGAAAGTTTCCGACGAAAATTCCAGCGTGTGGGTTTTGGGTAGCGTTCATTTTGCGGACTCGACTTTTTATCCGCTGGATTCCGTGATTGAAACGGCCTTTGTCGCTTCAGAGGAACTGGCGGTAGAAATTAATCTGAATGACGATTCCACCAGCAACGAAGTTTCGTCGAAGATGATGCAGGACGGCTTGCTGCCTGCGGGGGTGTCCTTGAATTCTGTGCTGCCCCGTAATGTCTGGAATTCCCTGGACAGCCTGTGCGCGGCCTGGAACTTTCCTGTGATGGCCTTGCAGCGTTTGCGCCCCTGGTTTGCGGCCACGACTTTAAGCGCCGTTGCCATTCAGCGGGCTGGCATCCAGGCGGAATACGGAATTGACGTCGTTCTGATGGACCGTGCCGCTACCGATGGGAAGGCCATTGTGGGCTTAGAAACTGCCGAGGATCAGGTGAGTGCCCTTTCTGGAACGGGGAAAGATTCCGATGAATCGCAGTCGGATTCCGCGGGCGTTTACTATCTGAAGACAACCCTGCGTGAAATTGCGGGGCTGGATTCTATGGTGGCGCAAATGATGCGTGCCTGGAAGACTGGCAATGATTCTTTGCTTCGTGTTGTAATGAATGCTGAATTCTGCGACGAAAAATCCGGTAATTGCGAAGGTGATTCCGAGTCCGAAAAGAAAATGAAGGCGGACTTGGAAGAACGAATTTATACCAGTCGCAATGCCAAGATGGCAGGCTCCATTGCGCAGTTCCTTGAAGAAGACAGAAATGTATTTGTGGTAATCGGGGCTGCCCACTTGGCCTTGGATGAAGACAACGTGATAGAACTGCTTCGCCGTAAGGGCTTTAGAATCCAGCGATTCTAATTATTTTAAATCTTTCACATCGATGCCGAGGTGGCTCAGACGGTTGTAGAGGGCGGTGCGCAATAGGCCCAGCTGTTCGGCGGTGGCGCGTACGGAACCGTTGTTTTCGCGGATCTTGTTCCTAAGGAATTCCCGTTCCTGGTCCAGTTGCATTTCGCGGAATTCGTCGTAGGTTTCGGCTGCGGGAATGTCCTGGATCTTGGGGAAATCCTGGGGTTCGTCCAACTGTAAATCTTCGGGAGAAATGAGGGTGGACGTTGCGAAACAGAGGGCTCGCTGGATGACGTTTTCCAGTTCGCGGATGTTGCCGGGCCAGGGGTGTTTTTGCAGTTTTTCCAGGGCGGCCCTGGAAAGGGTGAACTGCTCGCCGGGGGCCTGATACTGCTGGATGAAATAGTTGGCCAGATCCTCGATATCTTCGCGGCGTTCGCGGAGGGGTGATATCTTGAGGGGGATGACGCTGAGACGGTAGTAAAGGTCTTCGCGGAAAGTCTTGTTGCGGACGGCTTCCTTTAGGTCGCGATTGGTTGCCGCGATGAATCGCACGTCGATATGCTTTGTCTTGTTGGCTCCGATGGGGCGGATTTCCTTGTTCTGCAGCACTCGCAGCAGTTTGACCTGGGTGTGCAACGGCATATCGCCAATTTCGTCTAGGAAGATGGCGCCTCCATCGGCGGCTTCGAAAAGGCCGATGCGTTCGTTCTGGGCGCCGGTAAAGGCTCCGCGGGTGTGGCCGAACAGTTCGCTTTCAAAAAGGTTGTCGGGAATGGCGCTGCAGTTGACCGTTACGAACTTGTCGTAGACGCAGGAGACGGCTCGGGCAATCAGTTCCTTACCGACGCCGGTTTCGCCCTGGATCAGTACGGGGCCGGTGTGGATAATGGCGCGTTCTACAGATTTGCGCAGCTTTTGCATGGCGTCGCTGTTTCCTACCAGATGGCTCATGCGTTCGCTAAAGACTTTGCGGGCGTTGTAGATTTCCTTTAGTTTGGAAATCTTGCTCATCAGATGAAGCTTTATGGCTTCGACAGATAGGATGATATCATACAGTTTATTGGAAAGTTCGCTGTACCTGTCCAGCGATTCCCCATAAACAAGAATCAATGTGTCCGGATTCTTTTCGCGAATTTGGGTCAGTGCCTGTAAGTTGTCGCTAAAGGAATCCAGATCCCAGATGACGAGGGGGCTTAATTTGTCGACGGACTTTAAAAGAAAATCCGCACCCGCGTAGGTGTCGGTAATGTGCAGGTTGACATCGTAATTCACCGTGGAGAAAACGTCCTGGATGAACGAGGACGTCGGAGTCTCCTGGGTGAAAAAATCGATGAGCATAATTTAGCGTAAAGCGTAGAGCTTAAAGTAGAAAGAAACTCGCTTTAAACTCTTACCTTTAACCTTTATCCTTTAACCTTTATCCTTTAAACTTTATTTGCCCAGTTCCTTGCTGCGTTCGGTGCCTGCAACCACAGCCTTCATGACGGTGCTGCGGAATGCGCCTTCTTCCAGGGCGTTGATGCCTGCGATGGTGGTGCCTGCGGGAGAGCAGACCATGGCGCACAAGTCGCTGGGGCTCTTGCCGGACTGCTTCACCAGTTCGACGCTGCCTTCGATGGTGCCGAGGGCCAGCTTCAAGGCGACATCGCGGGTAAGGCCGGCCTTTACGCCACCGCGGGTCAATGCTTCAATGAATTCGAAGACGTATGCGGGAGCACTGCCGGAAAGACCGGTCACTGCGTCCATCAGGCTTTCTGCTACGCGGCAGGTAACGCCGATGTTGCCGAAAATCTTTTCTGCGGTAGCGAGGGTGGCCTCGGTAACGCCGTCGGTAGCGAGACCTACGGAACCCTTGCCCACAGTGAGGGGCAGGTTGGGCATGACGCGGAGAACCTGGTTCTTTGCGCCAAGAACGTCGGTCAGGGCGGCGCGGGTAACGCCAGCCATAATGCTGATGAAGGTCTTTTCGTTTGCGATGGCGTCGGCTGCAGCCTTCCATTCGGCGCTGACCAGCTTAAAGATCTGGGGCTTTACGCAAAGGAAGGTGACATCGGCGTTGTTGACGCCTTCTGCGAAGCTTGCTACGCGGACGCAACCCAGTGCAGAAACTTCTGCGGCAGCCTTGTCGCTGGGATCGAAGAAGAAAATGGACTTGGGATCATTTCCGGCCTGGAGAAGGCCGCGGAGAATTGCACCACCCATGTTGCCGGTGCCAGCGAAGAAAATTTTATTAACCATAGTTCGTTGTTTTTAAAAAAGTGAAAATTTTCAGTTATAATTTATGAATTTTAAATTATGAGACGAATAATCGCGGCGTAGCCGCCTTTCTTATTCTCGTAATTCATAAATCGTAATTCATAATTAGGTAAAAATCAACTTCGTTGATTTTTACCTCACGCTGTCCTTGGCCTTGCGGAGGAATTCTAGCAGGTCGGCATTGCTCTTATACTGCTTCATCCACTTGATTAGCTTGTCCATAATGCCGTTTTCGGTATCGTTCTGCATGCTTTGACGAACGCTCCAGAGGATGTTCTGTTCGTACAGAGAAAGCAGACGGTCTTCCTTACGGGTGCCGGACTTAAAGATATCGATAGCGGGCCAGGTGCGCTTTTCGGCAAGGCGACGGTCCAGAACCAGTTCCATGTTACCTGTGCCCTTGAATTCTTCAAAGATCACTTCGTCCATGCGGCTGCCGGTTTCGATCAGGGCGGTTCCGATAATGGTAAGGGAGCCGTTCTTCTGGATGACTTCACGAACGGGTTCACCTGCGGAGGTGTAAATCATCTGACCGTTGGTGTCCTTCTGGAAATCGCCAAGCTTGTCGGCAATCTTACGGGCTGCACCAAAGAACTTCTTGGGGAACTGCATGGCCATGGCGTCTACACCGCCAGAAAGAATCTTGCCGGAGTGGGGAATCACTACGTTGTTGGCGCGTGCAAAGCGGGTAATGGAGTCCAGAAGCACGACCACATCCTTCTGCTGTTCCACCAGGCGCTTGGCCTTTTCCAGGACCATGGTGGCCACGCGGGCGTGATGGTCAGGAGGTTCGTCGAAAGTGGATGCAACGACTTCTGCCTTGAGGGCGGGGTTCTTTTCTACCAGCTTGCCTACGATTTCGCGCATTTCCGTCACTTCTTCGGGACGTTCGTCAATGAGCAACACCATGATGATGCATTCAGGATGGTTTGCTGCAATGGCGCGGGTCATGTTCTGCAGGAGGATTGTCTTACCGGTACGGGGAGGTGCCAGGATAATGGAACGCTGACCCTTACCGATGGGGCTGAACAAATCCATGACGCGGGTGGTCAGTTCGTCCTGGTCCCATTCCAGGTTGATCTTTTCGTTAGGATGGATGGGAGTCAGGTATTCAAATGCTACGCGGCGCTTGATCTTTTCGGGATCGTCAAAGTTGACCTTGTCTACGCGGCGGAGGGCGTAGAACTTGTCGCCATCGCGGGGGGGGCGTGCAAGACCTGCAACGGTGTCGCCAACCTTCAGGCCGAAACGGCGAATCAGGTTCTGGCTCACATAAACGTCATCGGGACCCTGCTGGTAGTTGAATTCGGTATTGCGGAGGAAACCGTGACCCTGCGGGGTGACTTCCAAAAGGCCTTCGGCGTAAACGATGTTGTTTTCGTTTTCCAGGCTCTGGAGCAGAAGGCCCAGGGACTGCTTGCGGTAACGGCGGAAGTCCAGATTTTCTTTCTGGCTTGCCAGTTCCTGCAAGTCGCTCATGGTCATCTTGCGGTACTTGGCCCAGCAATCGCGAGCCTTGCACCAGGCTTCGGAATCCGGATCCGGCATCGGCACGGTGTCTTCCTGTTCTTCCTGCTGCTGGGGGCGGTTGTTGTTATTGTTGTTGCGGTTGTTCTTGTCGAACTTGTTAAACTTGTTCTTCTTGTCGTACTTGTTGAAGCGTTCTTTCTGCTGGGGTCTCTGCTGACCGTCTGCAGATGCGTTTTCGGAGGTGCCGTCCTGGGCTGCGCTAGGATCTGCGGTGGCCTGAGTTTCTGCCTGCTGACCATCTGCATTCTGTGCGGAATCCGTTGCGGGAGCGGTTTCTGCTGCGGGAACTGCGCTAATTTCTGCGGGAACGGCTGCCGGTTCGTTTTCGGCCTTCGCTGTTTCAACGGGTGCTGTGTCGGCCTGCTTTTCGGCGGAAACTTCCTGAACGTTGTTCTTTTCCTTTATCCGTTCGACTTTCCTGTTTGCTTTTTTCTCATCGTCATTCTTTGCAGCCTTTGCTCGAGGAGCCCGCTTTGCGGGTTTTCCTTCGGGAGCTGGTTCTGCCTGGACGGGGAGTTCAATGCCTTCGCGGAGTTCGGCAGGAACTTCCATGCCTGTGGATTCTTGGTCGGCCAAGTGGGTACTTTTAGTCGTTTTTTTGATGGGAGCCACGATTGTGTCCTATTAAATAAGAATTGACGTATTAAAATGCGACTTTATTCATCTGCAGTATTTGGATTATTCCCAAAATGGACGGATGAATAATTTTCGATATGAAAAATTTGAAAAAAATATGAATGCGGCCGAATGTCGACCGAACGTCGCTAATTATAATTAATTATATGGGGATTGTCATAAAAAAGGTCAGATTTTATAAAAAAACTTTTTGGGGGTGCCGAAAAAATGGGGGTGTCAACTTAGTGACAATTTGAATAGTTATATTTACCAGCGTGAATTCACTAGAACGTGTATTTGTTGCCCTGGGGTCCAATTTGCCCAATCGTTCCGCTCACCTGAGTGAGGGGCGCGATATGCTCCGCAAGGTGTCTAAGGGTGGCTGGAAAGAAAGCCCGATTTATGAAACTCCGCCGGTTGGTCCGGAGGGGCAGGGGCCCTACCTGAATCAGGTTGTCTCGTTCTGGTATTCGGGAACGTCGGAACGTTTGCTGAATTATCTGAAAGGTTCAGAGTTCATTTTGGGACGTAAGTACCGTGGGCACTGGAATTCCAGGGAAATTGACCTTGACTTGCTCTACTTTGGAAACGAGGTGAGCCGGGGAATTCCTACATTGCCTCACCCGCAGATTGTTAACCGCCAGTTCGTGTTGGTTCCCTTGAATGATATTGCCCCGGAGTGGGTGGATCCCCAGATGGATTCCAAGGTTTCTGACCTTCTGACGAGACTTCTCCTGAAAGAGGAGAAAATTCCTTTCCGCGTAGTCACCTCGGAGGAAGCGTAATATGCTAGTAGAAAAAGGTGTGCATTTCCTGGCCATCGAAGGCGTTATCGGTGTGGGAAAGTCTACTCTCGCGAAGATTATTTCGGAGAGGTGGAATGCCATGTTCATCGAGGAAAATTTTGCCGAAAACCCGTTTTTGGAAAAGTTCTACCAGAACAAGTCGGCTTACGCCTTCCAGACACAATTGTTCTTCTTGCTGGAACGTCACAAGCAATTGCAGAATAGCGCCATGCAGAGCGACATGTTCCATGAACTGCGGGTCAGTGACTACACTTACGAAAAGGATCCGATTTTTGCTGCGCAGAATTTGACGGATAGCGAGTTTACCATGTACGAACAGGTGGCCATGGCCTTGAATAGGGACATTCCCCGCCCTGACCTGGTGGTCTACCTGCAGGCCAGCGTACCTACCTTGCTAAACCGAATTAAGGGTCGTGGTCGCCCCATGGAAAAGACCATCGAGGGGTCATACCTCCAGTCCCTGATGGACCGGTATGATCAGTTCTTTTGGAATTATCCCTATGCTCCGGTGTTGATCATCAATACCGACAATATCGATTTTGTACATAACGAATCCCACCTACAGCTGGTGCTGAATGCTATCGCAGAATGCCCCAGGCAAACGACTTATTTTGTTCCAGAAGGTAAATAATGCAAGTCATCACTTCAATCGATGTTCTACGTAAAACCCTGAAGCCGTTGGCTCAGCAGGGCAAGACTATTGGTCTTGTGCCCACCATGGGCGCTCTGCACGACGGTCACGGAGCCTTGATCAAGGCTTCGGTCAAGGATTGCGACGTAACGGTTGTCAGTGTATTTTTGAATCCCATCCAGTTTGGCAAGAACGAGGACTTGGACAAGTATCCCAAGCGTCTCGAAGCTGACGCCAAGCTGGCCGAATCTATCGGTGCCGACTATGTGTTCGCACCCTCCGTTGCAGAAATGTATCCGGATGGCGATCCTTTGACCATGGTCCGCGACGAAACTTTGGAAAGCATGTATTGCGGTGCCTACCGTCCGGGCCATTTCCGTGGCGTGCTCACCGTGGTTTCCAAGCTGTTCCTGATTTCCGGTGCCCATCACGCCTACTTTGGCGAAAAGGATTATCAGCAGGTGTTCCTGATTGAACGCATGGTGAAGGATCTGAACTTCGATATCCAGATTCACCGTGTGAAAATTGTCCGTGAAGAATCCGGCTTGGCTCTTTCTAGCCGTAACGAATACCTGAGCGAAGAAGAAAAGGCTCGCGCACTGGGTATTAGCGGTGGCTTGAAGCAGGCTAAGGACGCTTTCGATGCTGGTGAACGTAGCGTTGCTAAGCTTCGTGACTTTGTCCTGAAGTCCATCTTGGCCGCTCGCGGTACCGTGCAGTTCGTAGAAGTGGTGAACCAGAAGACTCTGCAGAAGTTCTCTGCAGGAATGCTGGCTCCCGAAGATAAGGTTGTCATCCTGGTTGCTGCCTTCTTCGGCAAGACCCGCCTCATTGATAATATTGAATTGAATTAGTCAGGAATCCGGCTGCGCCGGTAACTCGAACTTTCAAAAAAAAGACCTCGGTTTTAACCGGGGTCTTTTTATGCATAATGGGAATGCACTAAGCCTAGACGTTTACTTCTCTGTTGCTGTAAATACGCCGTCCCATTCTTCGCCTTCGGTGACAGGGGGGTGCTGCTTGTAGGCAATGCAACGTTCGATGTACACGTGGGAGGGGGTGGTCTTGCTTCCCGGGTCGCGGTCTGGGTGGTGGGGCTCCAGTTCTAGACACATATTGAACATCTGCAGGGCGGTGTCCCATTTCATGGCTAGGTAATATTGGCGGGCTTCTTCCCAGAGCTTTACCAATTGCTGCAGTTGGCTTTCGTTTTCGCAACCGACGTGTTCCAGCAGTTCGAAAGTCTTTACAGGCTGACTCTTACCCACAACGCGGATTGTATCCAGCGAACGGTAGATGAATCTGGACTTGTCCAGCTGCTGTTCGGTATCTTCGCTGATTTGAATGTAGGCTCCGTACTGCTTGGCTGCACTTTCTAGACGGGCGGCCAGGTTCACGGCGTCACCCATCATGGTGTAGTTCTTACGCATGGTAGAACCCATATTGCCGGTAACGATGTCGCCGGAATTGATACCGATTCTCATGTGCATGTCATGGACGATCTTTGGCCACTTGTTTCCTTCGCTGGCCCATTTCTTACGGAGCATCTTCAGTTTGCGCTGCATGTCCACGGCTGTATCGCAGGCGCTCTGGGCGTGGTTTTCTAGAGGCATGGGTGCTCCGAAGAATGCGATAATGGCGTCACCTTCATACTTGTCCAGAGTGCCTTCGTTCTGAAGGAGCGTGTCGGTCATGGCGGTCAGGTATTCGTTCAGCAAATCAACTAGTTTTCGCGGGTCGCCAATCTTTTCGGAGAAGGTGGAGAAGCTGGCGATGTCGGTAAAGTAGGCGGTAATGTTAGACTTTTCACCACCGAGGGTGGGCATAATTTCATTGTTCACCATGGCGTCGATCAGTGCCGGAGAGATGTACTGCTTGAACGCATCGTTGATGAATCGTTTTTCCTTGTTTTCGAAATAGAACTGCACCACCAGCGTGGTAATGTTGATGAGCAGCATGGTCGATAGAGGTCTCGATACACCGATGTAAAGCCCGTGGTCAAAGAAATTGTAGGCGACGTAGGTGTAGATAATCATTGACAGCAAGGAAATCGGCACAGAAATGTTGCTCTTGAAGCAAAGGCCGATTAACAGGCTGAATACGGCAAGAAGCAAGACGATAATCTGCTGCTTGTGTTCGCTGAGGGTAGTGACGTAGTCCCCATCCAGAATGTTCTTGATGATGGTGGCATGGATCAGCACGGCGGGATAGTTTTCTTCGTGGGGGCCGGACACAAAGTCGAATAGGGCCGCCGCGGCAGAACCCAGGATGAAAATTTTTCCCTGGTAAAGTGAGGGGTCGACACGGCCGTTGGATACGTCATAATAGGAAAGGTGCTGGAAGGTCCTCTGGCCCACTGTTGTTTTGTAATGGCCTTTGTAGTTGACCTGGTAACGGCCGAATTTGTCGATTGGAACTCGCTTGACGGGGCCGAAACGCATTTCTTCGCCGGGGGCGAGGTTCTTGATGGCCAGATTTTCTGTAAGCTTGATGTCGCGGATGACTTCGTCGGACAGGATTAGCTGATTGGATTTCCACTTTTTGGTAGACCTGTCATATCGGATGTCCATATCCATGGAAAGGTGAATGGACCTGTTTGCGGGAATCCGCTGAATGGAGTCCTGGAAGTACTGGATTGTCTTGACGATGTATCGGTTGATGATAATGTCGTCGCCTTCTTCGGGGTCGTTTAAAATGAATCGATTTCCGGAATTGTCTTCGTCGTCGAAACTCAGGGTCATGCCGTAGTTCAGGTTTACGGGGGCGTCTTCCTTGACCATGGCCAAGGTTTCTTCTGAGATGTTCAGCAGTTCCTGGGAAAGTCTTTCGTTCAGGTACTGACCCTCAAAAATTTCGAAGGTCAGCTGGCCCTGGCTATCCTTGCGGGCCACAATCTTGGACGAAATGTCGATAAAGTCCTTGGCAGCCTTTTTCTGGAAATCTGCATCGGCTAGGGCGCTGTGCAACGCCAGGAACATGGGGTAGCTGAAGTTGGGGTAGGTGGTGTGGTATATACCTGCAGAATCGCGGTAGATGCCAAAGGGCTTGCCTAGGTCGATGTATTGCCCCATCTTGATCTGGACGTTTTCGGGTTTTTGACCGAATAGATGGAGGATGGTCATCAGCGACATGGTGGAGTAAACCATGCTGGTGTCGTCGGGATAGAGTTCCGGACTGGGGAAGCGGTACAGCATGGAGACTCGGCGAACAACGCCATCAAGGTCCGGATAGGCGTTCACGGATCCTAGCTTGGTTCCTGCCTGGGCCAGTTCCGGGAAAATATTGTCTAGCAGTTCCTTGGGTTCTACCTGGTCAATTTTGTCAATCTGGTCGTTGCGGAATACCGAACTATATCCAACTTCGTCGGCACGTTCCTTGGAACTGAGGGGGCGCCACTGGGATTCGTGCTTGTAGGATTTGGCGTCATCGAACATGTCGCATACGATGGAGTTGCCGCCAGCCTTGATGGCTGCGACCAGCATGGAATCGTAGTTGAAGAAAGCCCTGATGCTAGGCTTTAGGGAATCCCAGTTGCTTTTGGGGCTAATGTTTGATAGGAGGGTGTTTACCTGTCCTGCCTTCTTGGATCCAAAGTCTGCACTTTTTAGCAAGATATCAAAGCCGATGGCCGAAGCGCCGCCTTCGTTCAGGTGGCGGACCACGTTGGCGTGGATGGAACGGTCCCATTCGTTATAAGGGCCAAGCTTTGCCAGGGAGGGTTCGTCGATATCTACGATGATGATGTTGGGGTCAGAATTGTTTTCCAGGGAAATCTTGTCGTCTACCTGTTCATCTTCTTCGTCCTTGGTATTTGTAACGCCCTTGAAGAATAAATCGTAAAAAATATTTTCAAGGGATTCTGCACCGTTGCGGGTCATGCCCGTAATGTCGTTCTGGGTGCTTCCGAAAATAAGAATGATAAAAACAAAGAAGGCTGATATCAAAAGGCCCGAGGCGACCTTCTTGATTCTCTTGGAAATCTTGATTTGTTTTTGTTCGTTCCTTGAATTTTTCTCTTCCATAGAAATAAAGATAATAAGATGGAAAGGATTGACACTTTTGTGTCATGAAAAGTGAGTATATTTTAGCGGTAAAATTTGCGGAGGCATTTTTGGCTACACAAAGAAAAACTTCTGGCTCTAAGAGGGGTTCCAAGGGGAATAAAAAGGGAAAGTCTAGTTCGACTAATCCGGTCGATGATGGTCAGGGCTTTGGCCTAGTTCTTGGCGGTTGGTTTCTTTTTGCCATAGGCGTTCTGCTTCTTTTGGGTTGCGTAAGTTCTGTCTATAGCGGAACACACGGTAACTGGTTGGGCCCTTATCTAGGCAAGATGATTCCGGATGGGGTGACTTTGCTGTTTGGCAAGGTCTCTGTGCTTTTCTTTACGGTGTCCCTGATTCTGTGGGGGCTTGGTCTTGCCTTTTCGGGAATTCGGGGCCGTTTGATTCGCTATGGACTTGGCCTGACATTGATTTCCCTGGATCTGTCGTTCCTGCTTGCTCTTAAAAACTATGGCTTTGCCCAGGTTTCCGAAGACGTGCTCGCCTTGAGTGGAGGCATACTTGGACAATTTTTTACCCAGAATATCGCCATTCCGGTTTTTGGTGCTGAGTCCTGCATTGCGCCCTTGATTATTCTGGCTGTAACGTTCTTGCTGATCCTTGTGCTTTCTTTTGGACTTCGCCCGAGGCATTTTTATTTCATTGTGCAGGGTACGAAATGGATCCAGAATACTTTCAGGAAAAAGGAACCGCTGGAAGGTGAGGTGGTGGATGCGTCAGGTACCCAGAGCAACATTTCCATGAAAAGGTCGAGGGGCGCTGATTTGGACCGCGCCGTAGATGCCGGGGTTTTGCCCAAGGGCGCCTATATGGACGACAACACGGTTATGCTGCAACCCGATGAATTTAAGATTCGCAGGAAGGGGAAGGTTGTTCCCTTTAGCGGCCGCAACAACTGGCTGGGAACGATGGACGGCGTGGCTCCCGTGCCCGCAACGCCCACCCAGGAAAATCCTGTTGTTCGTAATCCGGTGGAAATTGCTCCGGAACCTCTGCCAGAACCGACCATGAATGTGGCTGGTGAATACAATATGGACGAAGATCCTGAAATTCGCCGACTTGAGGAATATCTGCGTGTCAATGGACGCAATATGAACGCCCTTGAAATCGTAGAGGTGAAGGACCGTATTGCCGCTCTGCGCAGGGCCCGCGAAGTGATTGCCTGGGAAAAGGAACATCGCGGCCGCATGCAGGTAAAGGGTGATGTCCGTCGTGAAGACGGAAAGCCTTCCATGGCTACAGAAGCTATTGTGGATGTTCCTGTTGCTGATCCCGAACCGACAAGAGTGGCGGGCGTTGCTGCCGAAGCGGATGATGCTGCTGAAAAAACTTTGACTCCGTCTTTTGATCCGGAATCGCTGCTTGGTGGTGATGGTGGACGTGATGAAACCTGTGCCCCTGTAGTTTATGGTGCTGACGATGGCGCCGAAGACGATGGCGAGGGCTTTGTTGCGTCTGAAGACTCTTTGGGTGGAACATTGAACGGTTGTAAGGCTGCCCCTATTCCGCAGCCGGATCCCACAGAAGTTTATGACGAATATAAGGTTCCTTCCATTGGCGATATTCTTAATGATCACGAGGCTCAGACTGCGGATTATACCGAAGAAGAGTTGAATGCCATTGGTAAGATGCTGGAAGAAAAACTGGAAAACTTCAAGGTGAAGGGACATGTTATCGGTTGCGAAACGGGCCCCATGATCACTCGTTTTGAAGTGGAACCTGGGCCGGGTGTAAAGGTAAGCCGCTTTACTGCGTTGCAGGAAGATTTGGCCATGCCCCTGCGAGTGACTTCTGTTCGTATTCTCGCTCCCATCCCCGGTAAGGCTGCAGTGGGTATTGAAATTCCCAATCGCAAGTTCCAGACTGTTTTCAGTAAGGATGTTTTTGAAAGCGAAAAATTCAAGCCGTCCCCCGAAAAGATTTTGGTGGCCTTGGGTAAGGATATTACTGGCGAGGCCTTTACCATGGATTTGGCCAAGGCTCCTCATTTGCTGATTGCCGGTCAGACCGGTTCCGGTAAGTCTGTTTGCATTAACGCCCTTATGGCCAGTATGCTCTTCAGTAAGACTCCCGACGAACTCCGCATGATTCTTGTGGACCCGAAGGCGGTGGAATTGAAGATGTACGAAAGCATTCCCCATTTGCTGGCTCCGGTGATTACCAAGCCCGAAATCGCCATTCAGGCATTGCAGTGGCTGTGCTATGAAATGGACCGTCGCACCGAAGTTCTTGCGACAGCCAAGGTTCGTAACATTGGCGGCTTCAATGCCAAGTACGAAGCGGGTGAGCTGCCCGATGATATTCCTGAACAGGACAAGGGTCATCGTATGCCGTTCATTGTCGTTATTATCGATGAAATGGCAGACCTTATGATGGTGGCTGGTAAGGAAATCGAAAAGTCTGTAGCCCGTTTGGCTGCAAAGGCCCGTGCCGTGGGTATCCACCTGGTGCTCGCAACCCAGCGTCCTTCCGTGAAGGTGATTACGGGTATTATCAAGGCGAACTTGCCTACCCGAATTAGCTTTAAGGTGGCATCCCAGATTGACGCCCGTACCGTAATGGATCACGCCGGCGCCGAAAAACTTCTGGGCCGCGGTGATATGCTGTTTAAAGCTGTGAATGATCCGGATCCCGTTCGCGTTCATGGCGCCTTCCTGAGTGACGAGGAAGCCGAAAAGCTGGCGGATGCCTGCTCTAACCAGAATGTGTTCTTCCCGCAGGTGGAATCCTTTGACGTTTCTGAAGGCGTCGATGGAGACGATGATGGGGAAGGCGGCAAGCAACTTGGCAAACTTGACCCGTTGCTCTTTGACGTTGCATGCTGGGCTATTGAAGTGAGCGGTCTTTCCACTTCTGCGGTGCAGCGACACTTTAGTGTTGGCTACAGCCGTGCCGGTAAAATTGTAGATCAGCTTTATGGCCTTGGCGTTTGCGGCCCCAGCAAGGGAAACTCCAAACCCCGTGCGATGCTGGTCGGTATGGACGAACTAATGCAAATGGAACGCTCAGGAACCTTTAGATAAATAGTTACAAAGTACGATTTATGAATTACGAGAAGACAAATGGCGAGCTTTGCTCGCAAAATAAGAGGGCGGCAAAGCCGCGAAAAAAATCTCGTAATTCGTAACTCATAATTCATACCTCGAACCTCATACCTCGAACCTCATAATTATGCGTGAATATGCTCCTTCAAAAATCAATTTGTTTCTGGATGTCATCCGCAAACGCGAAGATGGCTACCATGATCTAGGTACCATTTTTCAGACTGTCGATGCCGGCGATACATTGAACGCCGAACTTCGCAACGATGGCGAGATTGTCCTGACCTACAACAAACCCCAGGAATATCCGGTTCAGTCCGACTTGGTATTCAAGGCTGCCGTCGCTCTTAAAGCCTATGCGGTGGAACAGGCCGAAACCTCTGCAAAGGCTGCCGCAGAATCCCTGGGCGCCGACCTTTATCTAGAAAAGGTGATGCCCCTTGGGGCTGGCCTTGGCGGTGGTAGTGCCGATGCGGCTGCGGCCCTTCGTGTGCTGAATCGCCTGTGGAATCTGAACTATGCAGCCGAAGTTCTTGAAGGAATCGGTGCAAAACTTGGTGCCGATGTGCCTTTCCTGGTTCGGGGTGGAACCGCCTTTGCCGAAGGCATTGGTGAAAAGTTGACTTTTATCGACCCGCTGCAACTTTCCGAAGGGGAATACCTGTTGATCTGCACGCCCCTGGATGCTGTCCCTACCAAGGATGCTTACGCCGGGGTGGCAAAGTCTGGTCCGGCTCGTTGGGATTCTTACAAGGCCGAATTCCAGTCTGCCGCTGACGATAAGACTCTCGTCTCCCGTCTTTCCTCTTTCATCTCGTTCAACGCATTTGAAGGATCCGTGTTCCCTCTGCATCCCCTGGTTGCCGAAATGAAGGCTGAATTTAGCCGTCTGGGGGCCAAAACGACACTCATGTCTGGTTCCGGAGCCTCTGTTTTTGGCGTTTTTGCCTCAAAGGAACTGGCTGAAACCGCTGCGGGCGCCATGAAATCCATCTCTAGATATCAAAAAGTGACTCGCTTTTGGGTGCCGACCCTTTAAAAAGTTGTCATTAATACTATATTTGCGCCACCATTGGGATATCGTCAAGTGGTAAGACAACGGATTTTGATTCCGTTATTCGCTGGTTCGAGTCCAGCTATCCCAATGTTTTTTTTTAATCATAAACTCGAATGGAGTAAATTATGGAACTCACTAAGCTCGTAGCAACCTCGAGAGTACAGGGCAAGAGCGCTGATAGCAAGCGTCTCCGCAAGGCCGGTCAGATTCCGGCTGTCTATTATGGTAAGGGTCAGGAAGCAGTGAATGTTAGCGTTAGCGCTATCGACGTTCGCAAGGTCCTCGCCCCGGGTAAGCGTTATACGCTTCTCGACCTCGTCATTGATGGCAAGGAAGGCAACGCCGCTGTAGTTTACAACTATCAGAAGGATCCTCTGACTCAGGAAATCATCCACATCGACTTCCTGAAGATCGACGAAACCACCAAGGTTAAGGTTCGCGTTCCCGTTAAGCTGAACGGCCTTCCGGTTGGTGTTAAGACCCAGGGTGGTACCTTTGCTCAGCAGAATCGCTACATCCAGCTGGCTGCTGTTCCCACCAAGATCCCCACTCTGATCGAAATGGATATCTCCAGCTATCCGGCTCCCACTACCTTCTACGCCAAGGATCTTCCGCTGACTGAAGGTGTGGAACTGGCTTGCACTCCGCGCGTCGTGATTTTCAACATCACCGCTAAGCGTGGCGCAAAGACTGAAGAAGCTCAGGGCTAATCCCTAGTTTCTACGGTTCTTTACCGAGATTAAAGACGCTCAAGTGAACTTCGGTTCCTTGGGCGTTTTTTTGTAATCAGGTGAAAACATCCTGGCCTTATTTTTATATTTGAGTCGGATATAAAAAGTCTGACTTTTAAGAAAGGAGAATGAAATGAAAAAGTTTTTTGCTGTTCTGGCTACTGTAGCCTCTGCACTTATGATCTGTGCCTGCGCAAGCAGCGAATCCAAGCCTGATTATGATTCTACCCGAGCTAACGCTCAGTCTGCATATCAGGAATTGGATAACGACGCTGAATAATTATGAAGCAAATCCTGCTTTTGCCGCTGGCCCTGTGGCTTGTCTCCTGTTCCCTTTCGTCTGACGCAAAGACTTCTGCCTCGGATGTTTCCGCGGTCCGAAATTCCGCAAATGCCGCCTACTCCGATTTAGGTCAGACGTCGGGGCAGCCTTCGGCCCAAACTGCGAATCCGTCTGTAAATCCGTCTGCGAATCCGTCTGCAGATCAGGGGCAGGCCGCAATAAACGCACAGTCATCTGGAACGTGCCCTGATGACACGGACCTTCGTGGCGAGGGAATTGATGCCGATTACAATCAGGCTGTGGTTTTGGCTCAGAAGGCCATTGCCGCCCAGATCCAGTCGACAGTATCTGCCGCAACTCACACCAAGGTGTCTTCTACTGAAGATGCTGATGGTCACGAAATCATCAAGTCCAGTTTTGATATGGAGACCAAGGTCCTGGCTCATCTTGAAAATGCCCAGGATGCCAAGGTTGTCTTGAAGCAGCCGCACAATGGTAAGGTGAAGGTCGTTGCCTGCATGTCCCGAAACGATGCCATGAAACCCTTCCGCTTCAAGGCCGGCGTTTTTCAGGATTCCCTCCACTTGTATGCCAAGACTTATGAGGGTGCATCGCATCCCCTTCAGAAAAACAAGACTTACAAGTTGGGCCGTCAGGTGTATATCCGTTATGTAGCCAATCGGGAAATCCTCCGTAGTTTCGGGATGGTTGACGAAGCATCCTCTGCTGCCACCGATGCCGATTACGCCTACATGCACAATGATTTTTCCCAATTCCTTTCCACCTATGCCATGTACTTTGAGGCTCCCGAGAACGATGTGGAACGTTCCATTTTCTCGGTGGTTTCGCAGAACTTTAGCGTGGTCAGTGGACAGTGCAAGGGCGGCCTTGTCCTGAAGGCTGGCGTTCTTGACCAGAATTGTAAGGAAGGTAGCTTGGGTATCAAGTGCTCTGCGACTTTGACCCTTACCGGTTCTTCTTGTGAAGGTGAACGTTATTTTGAACTGCATGCCAGTGCTGCCGGTACCGGCAAGTACGATGAAGCCGAGGCCATGGATCGCCTGAACAAGAATATCGGCAAGGCTGAATGGTTTGCGGATTGGCGTCGCGAACTGAACCGCTGGAGAATGAAGTGAAATTAAAAAAATCATTGATTTTAGCTTTGTGCATCGTGTCTTTGGCTTTTGCCAAGTTCGCTCCCCAGCCCTCTGCGAATCCCTCTGTCAAATATGCCCCAGACGATGAATATGTGGAAGAGCCTGATGTACCGCCATCGGTAAGGCTGAAAATTCCTTCGGCCATTGCAGATTCCTTGCCCTGGTTTGCTGTACGCGAAGTGAGTGTCGCCAATACTCCTTTTACCAAGATGCACCTGACTAAGCTCGCCCAGAATAACGACCGTGTGGCCCTGGTCTACTTTGCCACCTGGTGTATTCCCTGCCGCGTGGGAGTCAAAAATCTGGCCGCCGCCGAAGCCCTGTTGACCCAGAACAAGACCGAAGTTGTTCTTGTGAATATCGGTGAAACTGATGAAAAGGCTATTGCACGTTGGGTCGAAAAGTTGGGTGCTAGTCGATTTAAGGTCGTTGTGGACCCCTTCAAACGTATGACCGAGAATTTCGGCATCACCCGTTCCGGTGAAGAGATGTCTTTGCCCAAGACACTGGTGGTGGATTCCAAGGTCAAACCGGTGAAACTCATTGGCAAGGAAGGCGGCGACTGGCCCCAGGCCCTTTGGACAAAGTAAATTAAAAGTTTGAGGTTAACATGTATCTGATTGTCGGTCTCGGAAATCCTGGAACTCAGTATTCTAACACCCACCACAATGCCGGTTTTATGGCTGTCGAAAAATTGGCTACTTCCGGTGACTGGAAATCTGAACACAAGGCACTGACCCAGAAGGTGGTTGTCGGTGGGCAGGAATGTCTGCTGGCCAAACCTCAGACCTATATGAATTTGTCTGGCGAGTCCGTTCAGGCTCTTATGACTTGGTATAAAATCAAGCCGGAACAGCTACTTGTTTTTAGTGATGATATTAATCTCGATGTGGGTCGCATCCGTTGCCGTGCCAACGGCAGTCATGGCGGTCAGAATGGCCTTCGTAATATCATCGAGAAAATTGGTGACAAGTTCCCCCGCATCCGCTTTGGTGTGGGTAAGTGCCCTCCCAAGTTTGACCTTTCCAACTGGGTGCTTGCGAAGTTCCCGCCCGAAGACCGCCCTGTTTTCGACGAGGCTCTCGAAAAAGTCAAACCTCTGGTGGAATGCTACTTCAAGTTCGGCATTGAAAAGTGCATGGAACGCTATAACGGCAAGTAATTCCTTTTGACGTGTCGCTCGGTTTTTTCTATCTTATCTTTGCAAAATAGAATGAGGTTCATTTATGAAAATTTTGCCTGAAGCTTTAACGTTTGATGACGTTCTTCTCGTTCCCGCAGCTTCCTCCGTTTTGCCGTCCCAGACAGACGTGAGCACTCAGCTTGCTCCGAACATTAAGCTCAACATCCCTGTGATCAGTGCTGCTATGGATACCGTTACTACGGCTCCCCTGGCAATCTCCATTGCTCTTCAGGGTGGTCTTGGCATTATTCACAAGAACATGAGCGTCGAAGAACAGGCCGAAGAAGTTCGCAAGGTCAAGCGCTGGCAGTCCGGTATCGTTAGCAATCCGGTGACCCTGGAAGCTGACCAGCCGGTTTCCGCTGCATTCGAAATGCGCGCTGCCCATAAGATTAGCGGTTTCCCCATTCTCAAGAATGGCAAGCTGGTGGGTATGCTCACTAGCCGCGACCTCCGCACTATCTCCGACTACAATGTGAAGATTGAAAAGGTGATGACCAAGAATCCGGTCACCGCAAGCCCGAAGATCAGCCTTGCCAAGGCTAAGGAACTCCTGGCCGAAAAGCGTATCGAAAAGCTCCCGCTGGTGGACAATGCAGGCAACCTCAAGGGCCTCATCACCATGACCGACATTCTGAAGCGCGAAAACAACCCCTCCGCAAGCCTGGACAAGAATGGCCAGTTGCTGGTGGGTGCTGCTGTCGGTACCTCTGCAAATACTCTGGAACGCGTTGCAGCCCTCGTTGACGCTGGCGTCGACCTGTTGGTGATCGACACCGCTCACGGCCACCACATCGGTGTCCGCAACATGGTGAAGACCGTCCGCAAGAAGTATCCCAAGCTCACCATCTGCGGTGGTAACGTTTGCACTCCGGAAGCTGTTACTGAACTTGCCAAGTGCGGTGCCAACATCGTCAAGGTGGGTATCGGTCCTGGCTCCATCTGTACCACCCGTATCGTGGCTGGCGTAGGTTACCCCCAGTTCTCCGCTGTTGTGGAATGCGGCAAGGCTGCACGCAAGGCTGGCGTCAAGATTATCGCTGACGGTGGTCTCAAGTTCTCTGGCGACATCGTGAAGGCTCTGGCCGCTGGCGGTCACGCCGTGATGATCGGTTCCATGTTCGCAGGTACCGAAGAAGCTCCGGGCGAAGTCATTCTCGCTGATGGCCGTAGCTTCAAGAGCTACCGCGGTATGGGCTCTCTGGGCGCCATGGCTGCAGGTTCTGCAGACCGTTACTTCCAGGGTGGCATCAAGGAACCCCGCAAGTTCGTTCCGGAAGGCATCGAAGGCCGCGTTCCTTACAAGGGACCGCTCCGCGATACCATTTACCAGATCATCGGTGGTATCCACTCCGCTATGGGTTACGCAGGTGCTGCAAACCTGAAGGAACTCTACGACAAGGCTACCTTCGTTCGCATCACTGGTGCAGGTCTCCGCGAATCTCATCCCCACGATGTGACCATCACCAAGGAAGCCCCGAACTACAGATCCGAAGGTTAATTTGGCCGCGGACTTTGGCCGCTCGCTAACCATTTGAAAATCCCGTTGCAGTTTTTAGCTGCAGCGGGATTTTTGTTTAGAAAGACTCTGTTTTGTTTGATGGGAATTTTTTTTATTATATTCAGAATAACGTATGAGGATTGGGTGAAAAGAATTTCTTTGTTTGGTATTGCGGCTTGTTTTGCCTTAGGGTTAGTCGCATGTGGTGATGATGGAAACAGCACAAACGCAGCTAATGAAGTGTCTAGTTCCTCGGAATCTATTACTTTGGAGTCAAGTTCCTCAGACGAAATCACCAGTGGTTCCGCAAGCGGTAACACTACAAAGATTGCTTACACTCTCAAACCCTTTAATGGTCCGCTGCCCAATCCTCATAAGGGCTTTACGCTCCTTACCGAAGGTGCCTGGAATTTCGTTCCCGAATTCAGGTACGGTCCCGATAAAAATGGCGCATGGGATTTGATTACCTACGGTTCCGGATATCAGCGTTGGGACAAGTTGAATCCCGGCAAGGGAGTTTACGATTGGTCCGAGCTAGAAGATTTGCTTAACGTACTTCAGGAACATGGTCTGGGTTACGCTTTGCGAGTGTTCCCTTACTCTCCCTGGTACATCACGGGTAACGATACGCCCACAAGTGAATACGACTGGACTCCTGACTGGGTTTACGAAGAGGGAGCCAAGAAGGATTTCGCCATCTTTCAGGATAATGGTGCCCGCGCCCAAGTTCCCAGATGGGATGATCCTGTCTACCTGAAGGCCGCCAAGGATTTCGCTACGGCTATGGCAGAAAAGTATGATGGGGATCCCCGCCTTGAATACATTGATGTCCGTACCTTTGGTGAATGGGGCGAATGGCACGTTTCCCATCTGGATGGTAGCGATATGCCGCCCTTAAAGGTTCAGAAGGAATTGCTGGACCATTACGCTTCTGTATTCAAGAAGACTCTGCTTGCCTTGCCTTCTGATGCCTATGGCGAAATTTACACCTATGCGTTAAGCCTTGGGATTACCAAGCGTGACGACGGCTTTATTGGAATTCCCGGTACTGCAGATTCCTTGGTGCGTGCCTACGAGGCAGGGCTTCCGACTATTGCAGAAAATATTGGCAGCTACGAAAGAATGCTGACCTTTGACGATCGTGAGTACAAAAAGTGGACTCCGGAACGTTGGGTTCACGAAATTACCACAGCTCATTTGACCTACTATGTGCTGGAACAGGAAAGCGATTGCGGATTTAAAATCTACAGTGAACACAAGGACTTGGCAGATTCCCTGACCCATGTGATCGGTTACAATTTCATGGTGCAGCAGGCTGAACTTCTGACGGTTACGGGTGACAAGGAAACTACAAATACATTGAATATCACCGTAAAGAACACGGGCATTGCTCCCTGCTTCTTTGATATTTATATGGTGGCAGAATTGGTCAACGGCGAAGGCGAAGTTCTTGAACAGCTGGGTAAAACCATCAAGGTTTCCAAGGGTACTTTCAAGGACGAAATGGTTCGTGATTTTACTTTTGCTAACTCAGTTCCTGCAAGGCTGACCAATGTGGCGGCGCTGCCGGGAGTTTCTGTGGCGCTCTCTATCTACGAAAGTGAAGAAGCTTTCAAAAGCGGAAAGAATCCTACCGTACGTTTCGATAACGACGGCCTGCAGGCAAACAATAAGCTGTTGCTGAAACCGTAATTTTGACGAGATGAAATTAGCCTGCACGAGTCTTCGTGGCAGGCTTTTTTTATAGGTTGATTTTGTCGGCTGTTCCTAGGTGTTGACGCCTTCTCCGGAACTGCGCAAATCTCGCATGGCCTGGCTTGCCATGTCATGAACTTCCTTTTGGCGAGGGAACTTGTGGTAGGGGAGAATTCCGATTTCCACGTTCTCCGGCTTGGGGTAGTTTTGAATATACTGGACGTTGGAGAGGAATACGATTTTTTCGAAGGTGCCCGCGCGGTTTTCAGAGCTCGCGCGATTTTTAGAGCTCGCGCGACATTCTGACGTACCGAACTTCTCCAGGACGTGGTCCATGGCCCTGTAAATCATCTGAAATTCCTTGGTGTTAAAGTCCGACGTAGTGTAGGTATCCACGATTTTCCCGCCAACGCCATCCTTGGAATCGGTGGCGAAGGTTTCGGCAATGTAGGCCCCGCCGCCGGCCCGTTCCTTGTGGCCGTAATCGCAGCTGCCGCCTACCCAGACGTATAAAGTGTCTTTTTCGAATTTCATTTTATGGTGCGAAAGATAAATAAATTGAATGTTTGTGCTATCTTTGAATTCATGAGGTTAGTGAGATTCGTTCTTTTTTGCTTATTGATAATCGGGTTGCCTTGTCTGGCTTCAGCCAAGTATGTGGCGGTGCTTGAGACTGTCTGCAATGACTCCACGGTCATGCCCTTTCAAGAAAGGCAGTTCATCACTAACGTGTTGCGTGCCGGGGCTGTTAAGGCCTTGCCTGCGGATTTCGGATTTACCATTATGACCCGGGATAATATCAATGCCATGTTGCCTCCCGATATGTCTATCGAGGATTGCGAGGGTAGCTGTCTGGTTGAAACGGGGCGCAACATTTCTGCCGACTATGTAGCTCAGGCTCGCGTAGGTCTCTATGGTGAAAAGTTCACCCTGACAGTTGAATTGTACGAAACGATTTCTAGTAAACTGGTTTCCAGCTTTACTGGCCGCGGTGTCGATGCCGAGGAACTGCTTGGAATTGTAGAGTCTCGAGCCCACGAATTTTTTTTGATTTGCCGTGGTAATGAACCATCTCCTTATCCGTTAGACGCACCCGTCGACGAATCCCCTAAACCCGTCGATGAATCCACTAATATAGCGCCCCCGGATTCCGCACCCGAATCGGTTGAGGATTCCGAACCCAAGATTCTCGTTCCCCGTCTGTACACTTATGCCGAGGATTCCTCCATGGTGGCCCAGAAGGCCGCTCAGGAAAAGGCTAGTGCCGCAAGGAAGGTGGCACCTGCCATGGCTGAATCCAATGTGCGAACCACCTTGATTGTCGTTTCGGCGGTAACCACCGTGATTGGTGTCGTGGGGGCATTTTTTGCCGACTATTACGCTGCCGATGCTTACGACAAGATTCCCGATAACAAGTACCAATATCGAGACAACTTGAACGACATCCGTCTGGCACAGAACCTGCGTACGGTGGGAATCATCATGGGTGCCGTTGGCGCTGTTGGCTTGGGTTTCAGTATTTTCTTTTAGGCGGTAAAGATGAACGTTAAATTTTTTGTTTTGTGCTGCCTACTTGTTTTGCCTTTTGTCGCCTGCACGGATTATGTGGGTGATTATGAAGATTTGTACGGCCACCTGGAAAACGAGTCGTCCTCTAGCTTCGATAAAAAAAGCTTTGTGGCCGAGGGGTACAGTAGTTCCAGTTCCAGCTACAGGTATAGCTCTGGAGCGAGCAGTTCTTCCTGGTACAGCAGTTCCTCCTGGAGGTATTCTCAGGAGTCATCCGTAAGTTCCTCTTCTAGTATTTCCATACCTTCGTCCTCCAGTTTCGTTTCTGGGTTCAAGGGCTCCTATGGAGTCATGGTGGATTCTCGAGACGACAAGGTTTATAGGACCGTTTCTATTGGCGACCAAGAGTGGATGGCCGAAAATTTAAGGTATACCGGGGTGGAGCACGAGTGCCGTGATGATAAACCGTCAAATTGCGATATTTATGGGGCTTACTATTGGACAACTTCTGTACAAATTTATAAGGTATGCCCGGAAGGGTGGGATGTGCCTACTTTGGGGCAGTGGGAACTTTTGGTGAATTATGCCAAGGCGAAGAAAGGTTCAATCTATTATGATGACGCCCTGAAGAGTGATACGTTGTGGTCTTTGAAACGGCAGGCCGACGTATATAATTCCCTGGGATTTGCCGCTCTCCCGTTGGGGATGGCTGATGATTGGGGTTCCCCGATGGGTATGAAAGCTCATTTTTGGACATCTTCGGCTGTTGGGACCTACGATTTAGATGATATGGATGTCTGGATCTATACCATCGAAAATACGGTTGAAGCCATGCTTTACCGGACCAAGGATATTAGGATGCCGGTTCGTTGCATTAAGAATGATATGCGGATGGGGCAAATGTTAGACGAACGAGACAGCACCATATATAAGACCGTAAAGATAGGAAGTCAAACTTGGATGGCCGAGAATCTGAATTACGAAGATCCCGATGGGGAAAGCTACTGCCGTGATTTCAACCTTGATTCTTGCCTCGTGTATGGTCGTCTATATAGCTGGAATGCTGCCCAGAAAGCCTGCCCGACAGGCTGGCGTCTTCCCGAGAAAATGGATTTTGAATCTCTTCTCGATACCGTCAAGGCTCATGCTGGCGATTTCGGGGTAGGCGAGGGTTTGATGGCTGTTGGCAAGTGGGGACGTCTGAATGCCCGTGATTTCTACGGCTTTAACGCCATACCCGCTGGGTTCCGTAGGCACGACATTTTCAGTAAGACGGATTATGCCCTGTTCTGGGGTTCTACGAATTCTGTTGCCGACGACGGAGAGACCAGTGCCCACGTTGGCCTGTATCTGAGCAATCAAAACAAGGACGTGAATTTGGACCCGTTTGCAGATGACCTGTATGAAGCCAGTGTCCGCTGCATAATGGAATAACTGTTTTTTTTCAAAAAATCCATAAGTATTTGTTTGTGGAGGGGTGATTGAGGCTGGCGAAATTATAAAATTTCGTCACGTTTCTGTATAAAATGAAAACCCCAGCTATGCTGGGGTGTTCAAGTAAAGCCTTCTGGCGATCATGAAAAAAGAAATCCTTTGGCTAAATTGATGGTGCGGTCTGCCAACTGCATCACAATAAAACCAAAGGATTAATATGAATAATAGAAATACAACTGCACATACAACGTGGAATTGCAAATATCACATTGTGTTTGCCCCAAAATTTAGAAGGAAGGTTTTCTACGGGGAACAGTTAGGCCTATTCGGAAAGAAATAACCCGTTTACGGGTAGCCGGGTAAGGACCATCGCAGGTGGCAGACTGCGTACGCGTGTTAGCGCGTGCCGTAACATAGGGCTTTGCCCGTCTATGAAGAACCACCGGCCGGTGGGTTCCTTTTTTCTGGTTTGATTTTTTATATTTGCGTCAACCAAAATATAGGGGTTAAAATATGAAAATCAAATTGTTCTGCTGCATGGCCGCTGTGGCCATGGCATTTACAGGCTGTGCCAAGAAACCCACATTCTTCGTTGATCCGGAATGGACCGAAAAGCCCACATCCGTAACCGTTGAATTCACCAAGCCCATGGTCGAAAATCAGGATGACGTGAAGGACGACCTGGAAGAATACGCCGACAATTTCAGCGCCTGGTTCAAGGCTGAATTGACCAAGGACTTGAATCTGGTCACCAAGAACTCTGTGCCTCTTGAAGTTCGCGAAGTGGGTGCCGACGAACTGGTCCACGAAAAGGATAGCATCCAGACCGTTGAATTCAATATGATGAAGCCCATGGCCATGGATGGTGACGGCTACTATCTGGTTTTCTCCAATGTGAACTTCAGCCGTCGCGAAGATTCCTACGAAAACTGGGCATACATCCAGAATGTCTCTCAAAATGGTTACGGTGCTCCTGCTAACAACAGCATGGCAACCGCAGGCCCCACCATCGCGGATAACGGTCTGTGGCTTTACGCCGACTACGCTTATTATAGCGCCAAGACTGGTAACCGTGTCGCCTTTGGACATTGGAATATCAAGAGCAAGTTTGCCTACGCCATGACCAGGGGTGATTGGGAAAAATGCGTGTTGGCTCTCGTGAAAAAGACTCTTGCAAGAACTCCGGTGCTGAAGAAGTAATAGAATTTGCGGCGCAGTTTTAGTACTGCACGTGTTATTGAAAAAGACTTGTTCTGTATTGAACAAGTCTTTTCCTTACTTTGCGGCGGGATAAGTTAGCGGCGTGTTTTCAAGGATTTCTTCTATAGAAGTCTGGATTAATCGTTTCCAGCTGTCGCGCCCTAAGTTGCGGACATATTCTTCGTTGGTGTTGAATTCGCCGTAGCCAAGGATCTTTTGGGTTCCCGTGTCGTAGAAGGCGTATCGGCCTGACATGGATATGAAGTAATTGGTGGACGATGTTGTTGGGGTGCCCGCCGCCATATTATGGGTATAGTACGAGGTCCTTTGAGTTCGTCCAAACCAGAGATTGTTCAGAACGACGTAGATTTCGGCGTCGCTGTTAAATGTCTTGGGCTTGCCGACCGTGACGGGATTTTTCCCTAAGGTCACTTTTTCTTCTAGCATTTCTTCCTTAGAAATTCTTTCGGCAGTGAAGTCAACATGGTTGGAATAGAACTTCACATTTTCTTCGAGCTGCCTTGCAAACCATACCGTGAAGTTTTCATCTTCCACAAGGACATCATCTAGATCCTCTTGATTTTCTACAACTCCGGTAGAAAAAATAAATTTTGCTTTTGCCGGTTTATTGGTCCATTGGGAATCAACAAAAAAACGGGGGCCGGAACAGCCAACGAATAAAAATGCAGCTATGGCTGCACCCAGTAAAATCTTTAAGTTCATCTTCTTAACCCTTAAAAATGAAGCTCACATGAGCGGCGAGAAAGGTAGTAAATGCTTATGCATGTGAAGGTTGGGACAGATTTACATTAGCAATGATTTTGTCATTTGCTCTACGTAAGGGATGTTCAGGGGAAGATCTGTCGTCTCGGTGGTGGCGATAAAGTTTATTCCTGGAATGTAGCCAGCGGCAGCGTAGCTTCGTTGTTTTTCTATAGCGTTTCTGGCGTAATTGGGATTGTCCATCATGCCAAAATGTTCCCAGATGAATTCCTGACGGGTGCGCTTGTTTAAGCAAGTGAAGTCGGGATAGAATGTGACTGCCTTGCTTTGCATGAGGTCGGCGTCTTGATTGAGGGTGCGTCGGCGAATGTTGTTCGTCGGTGTTTCGGCGGTTATGCTTGACGTATCCCCGATGATTAATTCCAGCGGGGCTTCGTAACGAAACGGAATGTTGTGGCGGGCGAGGCATTCGGCGATAATCACCTCAGATTTGGAACGGACCCGTAATCCGCTATTAGTGAAATGTTCTGGAGTATCCTTTGCGAAAAATTTTCCACTGTATGGCTTGGCTTGCCATTGCGCTGCAAATTCCTCGTCGGTTAGGAGCAAAGGCGTTACGAATCTCCTTTTGGCTTCCGTAAGGTTTGTATGAACCGCAATGATGTCTTCGGGATGAAAATCCTTTAGGAATCGGGCTAGCGCCTTTTGTTGCCTTTCAATAATACGGTTGCATTTTTCGAGGTACTCTTTTTGCGCAAGTGATGAAATCAGCTTGGAGTCAGACTTTGGAATGTATTTTCCGTTAGTATCTCCTTTCGTTGTGATGTGATAGTATTGAGGAGTGCCCTTGTTGATGGCGATGCGTAAGGATCCTTGCTGTTTTTTGGCCTTGCTTCGGAAAATTCGCTGAGAAAGAGCGGATAGTTGAACAACGACATCTTCCAGGATGTTGCGAATTTGGGTAATTGGTGTTTTGACAAGATGATTTTGCATTTTTTACCTATAAATTGGAATGTATTTGGTGTATTATGGGTATAATTTGGGTCGGAACCTGGTTATTTGTAAAGATGTTTTTTTTGAATTACCTATAACAGACTTGAATACTGGTTTTGTTATAGGTAGTGTAGGGCTTTTTTTCCTGATTTGGTTAAATTTTGTGTTAGTTTGTTTATAATTTTACCTATAAGAATTGAAAAGGATCATTTTTTATGGGTATAAATTCTGTTTAGTATCTTTTTTTCGTTGTAGAGAACCTCCTGAAACAAAAAAGGATCCACCCCGAGGGGCGAATCCTTAATAAATTATGTGTACTGCGCTTTTTAGAGGGGGCGACCCATGCAGGCTCACTTTGCAAGCTTTTGACGCCTTTGGCGTCCGCTGCTGCGTTCGGTCATGCCGACAAATTTGCTTGTCGGCGCGACTCTCACTTTGCAAGCTTCTCAGTTGCAGCAGCGACGCTGAGCAGGTCGGCTTCCTGGAAGGGCTTGCCGATCCACTGCAGGCCAACGGGCAGGCCGCCAGCCATACCGCAAGGAACGCTTACGCCGGGGAGACCGGCCAGGTTCAGGCTAACGGTGTAGATGTCGCTCAAGTAAACTGCCATGGGGTCGCTTTCGTTCATGCCACACTTCAGCGGGAGACCCGGCATGGTGGGGCTGGCGATTACGTCGCATTCTTCGAAAGCCTTGTTGAAGTCGTCGGTAATGAGGCGACGGACCTTCTGAGCCTGAACGTAGTAGGCATCGTAGAAGCCTGCGGAAAGCACATAGCTACCCAGGAGGATACGGCGCTGCACTTCCTTACCGAAAGCTTCGCTGCGGCTCATGGAGTACAGGTCGATCAGCTTGCGGGCATCCTTGCTGCGGTAACCGTAGCGAACGCCGTCGTAGCGGGAAAGGTTGGAGCTAGCTTCTGCAGTTGCAATGATGTAGTAACTGGAAACTGCGTTGCCGATGTTGGGGAGGCTTACTTCCTTGATGGTGGCACCTTCGGCTTCCAGCTTCTTCAGCATGGCTTCGATGGCTGCCTTGCATTCAGGATCAAGACCTTCGGCGAAGTATTCCTTAGGAACGCCAATGACCTTGCCTTTCACGCCAGCGTCCAGCTTTGCTGTAAAGTCTTCTGCGGGGCGGGTGCTGGTGGTGTTGTCATGGGGGTCAACGCCAACAATAGCGTTCATCAAGATTGCTGCGTCCTTGACAGTAGAACCGAAGGGGCCGATCTGGTCCAGGGAGCTGGCGTAGGCCAACAGACCGTAACGGGAAACGCGGCCGTAGGTGGGCTTCAGACCCACGACGCCAGTGCAGGCGGCGGGCTGACGGATAGATCCACCAGTGTCGGAACCAAGTGCGCAGGCGACGGTACCGCTGGCAACAGCTACGGCAGAACCACCGGAGGAACCACCCGGAACGCGGGTTTCATCCAGAGGGTTCTTAACAGGACCGAAATAAGAGGTTTCATTGGAAGAACCCATGGCGAATTCGTCCATGTTGGTCTTACCGATGATGATGGCGCCTGCAGCTTCCAGCTTTTCGACAGCGGTAGCGGTGTAGGGGGCCACGAAATTTTCAAGAATTTTGGAAGCGGCGGTGGTGCGGGTTCCGACCAGGCACATATTGTCCTTGATGGCGACGGGGATGCCGTCAAGAGCACCCAGGGTCTTGCCTTCGGCGCGACGCTTGTCGGATTCAGCAGCCTTTTCCAAAGCACGTTCGTTGAGAACGGAAATGTAGGCGTTCAAATTCTTAGTAGCTTCGACCTTAGCCAGAGCTTCTTCAGTGAGCTTCACAGAAGTTGTGGCGCCGCTAGCCAATTGAGCTTGCAATTCTTCAATAGTAATCATTACCTTTCTCCGGACCATTTCATAATGTAGATGCCGACAACCATGCCGATGATGCTGGCGAAGTTAATCTTGAAGCCAACGCCAAAGGCAATCTTGATCATGTACAAGTCAAGAACCACGGGTTCCGGCTTGTCGGGAAAACCGATATTAAAGGGAAAAGCTGTAACAAACACGTTGTGAACGATATTGTTGTAACCACCCGCATTCATCAATTCACCGAGTTGACCGAACAGCACTCCCAGGCATTCTCCCAGGACACCGCCGATAATCAAGCCCAGTACAATAAAAAGCACGAGACGTGCAAATGTATTCTTATGACTCATGAGCTCAAATATAAAAAAAGGGGAGAGATAAGGGCAGCGAACAATGAAGAGTGAACAGTGAATAATTACGAATTACAAGATATGATATAACGTTAGGCGTCGTTGGCACGATAAAAAAACTCCCATCTACCTACTGTCTACTTCCTACTACTCAATCGACCAGTCAATGGGCTCCAGCCCTTTACTTTGCAGGTAGGCGTTTGCCTTGCTGAAGTGCTTACAACCAAAGAAACCGCGGTAGGCCGAAAGGGGGCTGGGGTGGGGTGCGGTCAAGATCAGATGCCCGCGGCCGGGAGCCACCAACTCCTGCTTCTTGATGGCGAAACTGCCCCACAAAAGGAACACCAGGTTTTCGCGGGTGGCCGAAAGCCTCTTGATGATGGTGTCAGTAAATTGCTGCCAACCGATTCCCGCGTGGCTTGCGGCCTGGTGGGCGCGAACTGTCAGGGATGCATTCAAAAGCAAGATCCCCTGCTGAGCCCAGGATTCCAGATTGCCATGGGGCGGCGGGTTGATTCCCAGGTCGTCGTGCAGTTCCTTGAAAATGTTGATCAGCGAAGGGGGCGGCTCGATTCCCATGGGTACAGAAAAGCAGAGGCCATGGGCCTGACCCGGGTTGTGGTACGGGTCCTGTCCGATGATAACGGCCTTGACCTTGTCTACAGGGCAGAAGTCCAGCGCTGCGAAAATTTTAGAGGCCGGCGGATACACCACATGCTGTTTGGCGCGTTCGTCTAAAAGCGTATTCTTAATTTGTTTGAAATAATCCTGCTCAAATTGGTCGCTGAGCAGGTTCAGCCAGGATTCTTCGAGTTTTACAGCCATAACTACTTGTGGAAATTAACGTTAAACCAGCCGGTCTTTCCGTCTGAGGATTTTGCGATGCCGCAGGCGACGGAACTGTACTTGGTACTGCTCATGTTGAGATAATGACCGATGTAGGAGTAGTCTTCCGATTTGTTGGGGTCGCGCTGGCCGCTTTCCACCAACTTCTTTTCGTTCCACATCATTTCTAGGTAGTAGTCCACGATTTTCTCTTCGGTTCCCATCCAGGAAAGTGAGATGTTGGGGCCGGAGTTCTGGGCAAATTCACCGCAGTCCCCGAAATGACCATGGGCCGAGTTTGCCTTAAGGTCGGCTGCGGCCTGTTCTTCGACACAAGTCTGCTTTGCTTCGGGGGCAAGAACTAGGGACGTCAGACCTTCTGTGGCGCGGTACTTGTTAATTACGTCTAGGCAGTAACTGCGCCAATCCGATGCTTCTGCAGTTTCACTGCTTGCCGGAACGGTCGTTGACTCGCTGCTTGCCGGGGTTGCGGAAGATCCGTTGTTGGATGAACTGCTTGCGCTAATATTTCCGTCTTCTTTTGGGGAACTGGAGGATGTTTCCGCAGACTGATAATTAGAACAGGATGAGGTTTCGTCTTGGACAGAAACGCTGGAGGAATCGTCACCGCAGGCAACGAACATCAATGCTGCAGAAACTGTAAAGATAGGGAAAAGCTTGAACATACAAGAAAAAATAATATAAGAACGCCGGAATGTCACAACAAACCTTCTCGCCGTGGGTCGTTCTGAACTTGTTTCAGAATCCCATGGCCGCACGAGACCCTGTGCTCCCTCTGGGTGACATTAGGCGTCATCGGCGCGATAATAAAAACTCATATCTGATATCTCATATCTTGTATCTGATACCTAGCCATGAAAACATGGAAATGTTTTGTATAAAATGTAAAATCGGAGTTTTTTTTTGTGACCATCGATAATTAAATATGGCTTTTCGGCCTATCCGACGGGTTTCTATAAAAGTTATGGAAACATTTTCACGGGGAATGGCGATTCGCTAAAAAATAAGCCTCCGAAGTTCAAAACTCCGGAGGTCTTTTTTAAACTCGTTCTGCCAGGATTGCGATTTTCTCGCCTTTGTGACGGGTGTAGAAAAGTATGGCTTCTTTCTTGCCCTTGGGCTTTAGCCTCTTGATTTCTTCGGTGGGGTCTACCTTTACACCGCGAAGCTTTAGGGTCAGCTTGCCGATGTTATGTCGCTTGAGCATATCGCGGACGGCGCTGGTGGCGATTTCACAGTTGTCAAGAATCTTGAAGTTGGCAAAGGCGGGGGAGGGGAGCGGACTTTCGCTTGCCACGTAGGCGATGCCTTCTGAAATCAGGTGGGCGTCTGAGTTTGCGGCCTGGGCCACGCTTCCAAAAAGGTGGCTGCGGATCAGCAGTGCCGTCGGTTCTGCCAGGTATTCCGAAACTTCGCCGACGGGCAAGTCGCTTTCGCTGGTGGCGTTGCGGAAACTTCTTTCGCAGCCGGGCAGATCGTGTTCGGCGTCCTTGTTGGAGGCTGCCTGTATCTCGGTTAGCGTTCCCTGCCAGATTGCATCCGTACCATCTGCGGCTTTTACAACCTCGCCGTTTTTATCCACCATGATGGCCCGAACTTTTCCGGGGTTCTTTGCCAATGCGCCAAACAGCGCCAGCAATTCGCGGCAGTCGGCGTGGCTTCCTAGGTAAACCAGTTCTGCATCCTGGGGAATTTCGTTGGTGGGGTAGCCGGGAGGAAGTTTTGCCATGCCGCCCTTGTAGTGCCTTGAAATTTCAAGAACCTCTTCGAAGGTGGGGGTGAGATTGCGGAGGTCACGCTGGTTTTCGCCTTCTACGGCACGGCGGGCAGGGTCGATGGTAAAGAAGTCTGCTTTTTCTTGTGCGGGGGAGTCGCCATTTTTGCGGGCGATTTCTCGAACGTCCCCGGAGATCGTCGAACTGGATTCGCCGCGGAAATTTTCTGTGTTGTAGGCGTACATCTGCAGACGGTCGGGGTCCAGGTCTACGCCAGTCACTTTGAAATTCTGGGGAATAAAGAAACTGTCGCCGCCCATGCCGCAGCAGAGGTCGTGTACCCGCGGGCTTTCGCCAATGTTTTCGGCTCCCGCTTGCCACAGGTTTGCCTTGTAACGGCCGATATCCTGGGCGGTACTCTGTTCCAAAGCTAGGCGGTCGCATAGCAAAAAGGCGTCGCTGCCTGATTTCTTGCCGGCTTCGCCAAAAAACTTTTCACGAAATTTGGGGACCAACATCATGTAGTCCATGATGGCGGCCCGTTCTTCATTGCTGTATCCGGCCTTGTTCAGTGCTGTAGAAATTTGCAGGGCATCCATCTTCTTCTTGATGGCGCTGAGGATGAATTCTTGTACGGCAGGGGATATGAGCAGGTCGGAATAAAGCATTGTTGCAAATTTAGCTTTTGTTGAAAGGGATTTGTGCTAGAAAAATGTTTTTAAAAGTAATCTAAAAGTATTGAAAAGTTGTTGATATGTAGTAAAAAAGTAATCGTTGACACCCTCGCAACGAATGTTAAGATTTTTTATCTTTGTCGCCAGATTTGATTCAGTGGGATTGGTGAGTCAAATTTATTGTTTTGGTAGTTGGATTCCCAATCTTAGGTAAGTGTATGAATGTACATGAGAAAATGAAAGCATTTGATGCTTTTCAGTTTTTCGGCCAGTTCACCTTTAACCGATTCTTTAAACAAGATAAGGCTAACAGGTTTAATGATCAATACAAAGCCGTCGTTGCCCCCCAGGGGCGCGATGGAGGTTCCAGTCGGTATCGCTTTGATGCTTTCTGGGGATCTCGCCCTTACGATATGGGCGTTGTCTCTAGGGATATCGATGGAAACCTGGTTGCTCCGACGTGTGTTACTTTGTCGGAAAGTGGCGCCAGCCTAAGATATATGCAGCTTGATAACGGATCTGTAGACGTAAGGCTTTACCCTGCAAGAACGGATACCGATCGGGCCGATTCCGTACAGTTTATCCGATTGGGCTTGTATAAGAATCCCAGAATGCTTTTGAACAGTACAATCCTGCGCAAACATTGGAATGCCATGTACACGGTCATGGAAAACACGTCTATCTTGGGCAGCCCTTCCTTGGTATCTCAGGCAAAGATGTTCTGGTTGCTCCATGGCAAGGTATACTACAAGGATGGTTCCCTCCGTGCGCCCAGGGATCTTGTTTATCTCAAGAAGGTCCTTAACTACGTTTCGACGATTGTGTTTTGCGCCATGACGTTGAAAGTGGTTCTGTAAAACGATAAACTGCTGACTTTTTACCAACAGTTAACGAATGTTGCCCCGTAAAAAGGGTAAATTTAACTGTATGGGAAAGATTAAGGGTATTATTGGGTTTGCTGCACTGGCTTTGATCGGGTGCGGCGGCAGTTCCACTGAGGCGTTGCCTGATGAATTGGGCAATGAACCTTTGCCGGAAAGTTCTTTTGAGGTTCTTCCAGAAAGTTCAGCTGACGATTTTTTGACCAGTAGTTTTGTTGACGTGTCCGTCAGCAGTTCTGCCGACGAAATTCCTCTGAGTTACTCGGATGAACCTTCTGTAAGCAGTTCTTCAGACGGACCCATCTGCAGTTCCGCAGACGAACCTATCAGCAGTTCTTTGGATGAACCTACCAGCAGTTCTTTGGACGAACCGCTTCCCGGTTCTTCTTCCAGTTTGCGTTCTCATCCCGAGTATTCCAAAATCCTTGGTGCCGATGTTTCCCAGATGCAGGAATATGAAGCCAAGGGTATCCGTGTTTTGGATGTGGATGGATCGCCCAAGGATATTTTTGATTTGCTCTGGGATCACGGTTTCAATTATATCCGCCTAAAGACTTTTGTGGGCCCCAGCGCCAGGTATGGCTATGCCGCTCCGGGTTGCAATCAGGGGACTGGTGAATTCCCCCAAAATGTGGAAGCGTTTGGCGACAAGGATCATGTGGTGGCTTACGCAAAGCGGGCCAAGGCGGCGGGTTTCAAGCTGCTGCTGGATTTCCATTATAGCGACAACTGGGCCGATCCGGGCAAGCAGATTATTCCGGAACGTTGGCGTGGTGTAAGAACTTCTGACGCCATGGCCGATTCCGTTTATGCTTACACCAAGGATGTTCTGTTGGCTTTGCAGGCTGCAGGTGCCTTGCCCGAAATGGTGCAGGTGGGTAACGAAATTACCAACGGCATGCTCCGCGAAATTCCCAAGAGCAATACGGATTGCTGGGGCAATAACGTTCAGGCGGCCGATGGGGCCGTTAGCGGTGTCATGAGCAATGCAACAGGAATCGCCAATACGGCGAAATATCTGGCCGCAGGTTCCCGGGCTGTCAAGGAGATTTCGAACAACATAAAAGTTGTATTCCATATCGAAAGTCCCCACAAGACAAATACCGTAGATTGGTGGATGTCTTCGATCATCAAGAATTCCAAGGTGTCGCCGGATGTAATGGCTTTCTCCGCCTACTCCGCTTACGAGCATGGCAATCCCGATTCCTGGAAAAACTTGATGACCAACTTGGGCAAGACTTACACGAATCTGGAATTTCTTATTGCCGAATACAATGGTTCCTCAACGCCTGATAATTACGGCTTTGACGGATCCCGTGTAAAGACCCATCAGGTGATGGAACAGGTGCCCCGCGCTCTGGGCGCATTCATCTGGGAGCCGGAACGTTCCGGTGCCTGGGGCACTGCGTTGTTTGACTGGGTGGGCGGCGATTTGAAGGCCAACAAGCGGGCTTTTGACGAATACGAAGTTCTTTTTTAGAGCGGTCTCCTCTTGATTACACCAAATATTCAAGGGGAGATTTTCTACATTCTTCTATATGAAGATTGAAGATTGGCGTAATCGTATTGATGAATTGAACGGAGAGCTGATTGCTCTTCTGAATAAGCGTGCCACCTATGCAACCGAGATTGGCAAACTGAAAAAGGAATTGGGCTTGCCCGTTCTGGATGCTTCTCGTGAACAGGCCGTTTTGGACCGTGTGGGCTCTATGACCGAAGGCCCCCTTTCTTCTGATTCCATCAAGAGAATCTTCCAGGTGATTATGGAAGAGACCCGCAAGGTTGAGGACTAAAAAATGCAACGCATTACTCTCGTTGGTTTTGGTTTGCTGGCCAGTTCCGTTGCCGCAGCCATTAAGCAGGCGAAGTTGCCCACTATCGTTCGTGCCGTCAGTTCCCCCTCTACTTTGGAACGCGCCCGCGAAGTAAAGTTGGCCGATGAATTTTTCGGTTACGATGATACCGCATCCTGGGCCGAAGGCTCTGACTTGATTTTGCTGTGCAGCCCCATTCTTCACATTCTGAAGACTATCGACGCTCTTTCTAAGGTGCAGTTGCCGGCCGGCCATAAGAAGATTCTGGTCAGCGACATTGGCAGCACCAAGGTTGAAATTTGCAAGGCGGGTGCCAAGCTGCCTGAACCTTTCTGTTTTGTGGGAAGTCACCCCATGGCCGGTTCCGAGAAGCGCACCATGGAATATAATGATCCCAGCATTTTCGAGAACGCATACTGGTTTGTGTGTCCGCCCGATGGTGTCGAAGAATCCGCCTATGCCGACTTGCTTCAGCTGATTTCTTTTGTGGGTGCCCATTCCGTTGTGTTCCCGCCGGAACATCACGACCGTACCATGGCCTGGGTTAGCCATATGCCCCAGATGCTCAGCTCCACATTGGCTGCCAGCATGCCGGAACGTCTGCTCAAGTACAACTACCAGCATTACGCCGGACGCGCCTTTAGGGACATGACCCGCATTGCGGCCAGCGGCTGGAACATGTGGCATGACATCGCCGTTACCAACCGCAACGAAACGGCGCTTGCCCTCCGCGAAGTCCGCGACGGCCTCGACAAGACTATCGCCGCCATGGATAGCTTGCAGGTGGTTTCTGACGGAACTCCCGCCGCTGCCGACTGCTCCGAAAATCTGGAGTCCATCTTTAAGGCCGGAAACGATGGTCGCGCCAGCCTGTTTGCTCCTGGCCGCAATGCTGCCGCCGCCTTCTCCGAAATTACGGTTCCCCTGAAGGATGAACCCGGTGCCTTGCTCAGCGTGCTGAAGCCCTTGGCCGAATGGGGGCTGAATATCCGCGATATCGAACTGATGAAAGTCCGCGAAAACGTGGCCGGTACTTTGCTTCTGGCTTTCAAGACGCCCGACGAAGCCCGCCGCGCTATTCAAATTCTTACCGCCTTGGATTACGACGTTAAGGAACGCTAATGGAATTTTTGCTGAACCCCGACCGCGAGCGCATGGAGCTCACTCTGGTGATGGCCCTCTTGGTAAATGGCCGTACCGTTCTGGAAGACTTCGCCTGGGCCGCAGGCTCCGAAAAATTTGCACAAGCCCTTAAGGAATTCGGACTGAACTACGAACAGCAGGGCCACCAGCTGGTTCTTGAAGGCAAGGGCTTTCAGTACAGTCTGCCCTCCATGCTGCCTATGGATTTTGCCGAAGACGCCAACGTTCTTCTTTGGACGTTAGCTTCTAAGGATGCAGAACAGATTTACACCTTTGCTGCCGAAGCTGACGAGGCCGGTATTGCCCAGGTGGCTTCTGCCAAGGAAACGCTGCAGAAGTATTTCAAGGTAAAGCCCGTTACCGATGAACCCGCCAAGTTCGTATTCACCTTCTGCGCCGACGAAATTGTAGCCAAGAAGGATTCCCTGGGGAATTTTACTTACCCCATGCGCAACCGCTTGCTGCTTCGCGCCTTGATCCGCAACGACTATACCACTTTCGAAGAAAAGGGTTCGGTTCACGATCAGTGGACCAAGATGCTCATGTACTTTGGCGTGAACCTGAAGTACGAAACCCGCGGCATGGAACAGCTGACCGAACTGGAACGTCGTATGATGATGGCCCGCGGTCAGAAGATTGAACGCACCCAGTTTACGGAACTTTCCGAGACCAAGGTGATTACGGGTCGCGATTATTTTGTGCCCGGCGATTCCACCGAGGCCATTGCCTTTATTTTGCTGGCGACTATTGGTACGCTCCCCAAGAACACGCAAATTGTTTTGAAGAACGTGGAATTGAATTCGTCTCGCGCCGGGGCATTGACCTGCCTGAAACGCATGGGCGCAAGCTACGAAGTGACCAGCCGTCGCGAACGTTATGGTGACGTGTACGGTGACATCGAAATCTTTACGCTGGCTTCTGGCAAGCGCTTGCAGGGACGTCGTTTTTCTGAAGATGTGATTGCCACGGGGCTTGAGGAATTTCCCTTCTTGGCGGTGGCGGCTTGCTATGCCGAAGGCGAAACCATTTTGCGTCTGCCTAAGGAAGTCCGCAAGCAGATGCGCCCCGTTAACGAAAAGCTGGCTGAAAACCTCCGTAAGACCGGTGCCGAAGTTGGCGTCTACGATGACGGCCTGGTAATCCGCGGTCTAGAAACCATCGTGAACGGTTCTGACTTTGACGGCGGAGACGTTCCTCAGAATGGCTTGGCCTTGAGCGTTCTTTCGCTGGCCTTGCAGAACGATGAACCGGTGGCTAATAGCGACGTGATTGAAACGGCTTATCCTGGCGTTCTCGAAAAGTTGAACCGCGTTATCGAAGAAGCTAACAAGAAGCCTGAGGCAGAAACCAAGTAAGGTGTTTTATGTTCAAGACTATCGGCATTATCGCTTGGAAAGAAAAGAGTACGGACCTGGCTCTTGCGCTGAAGCAGATTCACGCATGGGGGAGTGAACACCCCGAAGTCAAGTTCCTGGCTCTTGAAAACCTGAAGGAACTGGTTCGCGCTCCTGTAAAGGTTGTTTCTGAAAAGGCCTTGCTGAAGTCCGACTTGCTTTTGGCCATTGGCGGTGACGGTACCGTGCTTTCGGCGGCCCATATGGCTCTTGGTCATAACATTCCCATTCTGGGTGTGAACGCTGGCCGCGTCGGGTTCCTTGCCGAGACCCGCGTCAAATGCCTTTCCCAGACCCTGGATGACTTGCTGGCCGGGGTGTATTCTACCCGCGACCGCATGATGATCGACGCTTCTGTGTATCACGGTAAGAAGTGCATTGCCAAGCAGACCGTCTTGAACGAAGTCCATTTCCGCGCCCACGCTCCCGAACGTATGGTGAATGTGAACGTGGAATACAATGGTACCGACTATACGGAATACTGGGCCGACTCCCTGCTGGTTTCGACTCCCACGGGCTCCACTGCATACAACCTTGCGGCAGGTGGCCCCATTATCCATCCGGCCACATATGCCGTGGTGCTGACTCCTGTGGCTCCCGGTAGCCTTTCGGTACGTCCGCTGGTCATGTCTCTTACAGATAAAAAACTGGTGCTGCGTCCGGCCGCAGGCAAGACCCTGGACTTGGTTTTCGATGGCCGCACCTGTATTCCCCTGGAACCGGATGATTATGTCGTTCTGACTCAGAGCAAATCCTTTACCACCTTCCTCCGCATGCGTCATACGGGTTTCGTGGGCGCTCTCCGCGAAAAGCTGGGCTGGACAGGCTCTCCCAAGAAAGCCTAAGGTTTTTCTAGATAAATAAAATTTTCCTACCGCTTTTCTATATTTATGCATATGAGTGAATCTTTGCATAATGGTAGTCTTTGCCCGGTTGTTCCCCAGACTTTTAACAAGGATTATGGGGATCAAGGTTTTTTGCTTGAGAATGGCAAGACTCTTCCTGCTTTGGAAATTCGTTACGAAACTTACGGCAAGTTGAATGCCGAAAAGAATAATACCGTTTGGGTCACCTCTCCGCTGACCGCCGATGCCCACGTGGCCGGTTATTATTCCCCCGAAGATAAGAAGCCCGGTTGGTGGGATGCTCTCATTGGCCCGGGTAAGCCTGTGGATACGGATCGTTTCTTTGTGGTGTGCAGCAACATTCTGGGTGGCTGCAAGGGCTCCACTGGCCCCGCAAGTATCAATCCTCGCACCGGCAAGCCCTACGGCAGCACTTTCCCCACCATCACCATCGGCGACATGGTCCACGCCCAGAAGGAACTGGCTGACTATTTGGGAGTCAAGGAACTTTACTGCGTCATTGGCGGTTCCATGGGTGGCTTCCAGGCCATGAAGTGGGCGATCTACTATCCTGAACTGGTAAAGCGTTGTGTTCTGATTGCAACGTCTCCCCGTTTTAGCAGCCAGGCTCTCGGTTTTGAAATTGTGGCCCGCGACGTGATTACCCAGGACCCCAATTACAACAATGGCGATTATTATGAATCCGCTCACCCGGACGTCGGACTTTCCAATGCCCGCAAGCTGGCTCACATTACCTACCTCAGTGCCGTAGGAATGGAAAAGAAGTTCAAGCGCGCCCAGGATCATGAGCACAAGAATCACGCCATTACTTACAGCACTCCCTTTGACCTGGATCTGCCGCTGGAAAGCTACCTGCGCTACCAGGGTGCGAAGTTTGTGGACCGCTTCGATGCCAACAGCTACCTGCATATTGCCCATGCAACCGATAGCTTCGACCTGGAAACGGAATACGGTTCCCTGGAAAAGGCTTTTGAGAATGTGCAGGCCGAAGTGCTGAACGTGAACCTTTCTACGGACTGGTTGTTCCCGCCCCACGAATCCCGCCGTATTACGAGCGCCTTGCTGAACGATCGCAAGGTCGTGACTAGCCTTGAATTGGATACGCTGTTCGGTCACGATGGCTTCCTCATCGAAGATGAAGATCTGGGTAAGGCGGTAGGCCGATTCCTGGATAGCAAGTATGGAGCCTTGACTGGCAAGCAGACCATTCCTGTTTTCCACGACCAGAAGGATTTTGAACTGCTGGGTTCCATGGTCAAGGAAAATAGCCGCGTGCTGGACCTTGGTTGCGGTAGCGGCGACTTGATCGATTACCTCCGCCGTACCAAGAATGTGATTGGCCTTGGTATCGAAAAGCGCATGAAGGACATTATGGACTGTCTGGAAAACGACGTCCCCGTGGTCCAGCGCGATTTGGATGAACGCGGTATTTCTGATATTGAAAGCGACAGCTATGACTACGCCATTATCAACCGCACCATCCAGGAAATTCGCGACCCGGTGGCCTTGCTCAGCGAAATCCTCCGCGTGGCCAAGCGCGTTATCGTGACTTTCCCCAATTTCGGTCATTGGTCTGCCCGCGGTTCCCTGATGCTCCACGGTCGTATGCCCAAGTCCAAGGAACTGCCTTACGAATGGTACAACACACCCAACATTCGTTTGCTCACCGTTAAGGATTTCTACACCCTTTGCGAAAAGGAAGGCCTTAAGATCGAGAAGATGGCGTTCCAGAATGAACAGTGCCTTAGCAAGTTCCTGACCGCCGTTGGCCTCAAGAACTTCGGCGCCGAACACGTAATTGCAATGGTAAGTAAGCAGTGAGTTGTGAGGCGTGAGTTCTGAGCTGGAGAATGGCGCCGTAGGCGCAAAATTATAAAAACGCGTAAGCGTCAATTGTTTAACCTCAAAGCGAGCTGTGCGAGCGACCTCTTTCCTGAAAGTGCGAAGCACGAGCTCGGTACTAATTATGGCTATTTTATCGATGACTGGTTTTGGCAAGAGTGAGTCCATGTTCCAGGGCGCACCTTGTGTGATTGAAGTTCGTAGCGTGAATAACCGTTTTTTGGACATCAGCTGCAAGCTTCCCAAGAACCTGGCTTATCTTGAAAATTCCTTCAAGAATCAGATCAAGGAAAAGCTGGTTCGCGGTTCTGTGATCTTTAGCGTTACTCTTGGTGCAGGCACTGGCGGTAATGTTCCCGTTTCCTACAACGAACAGGCCATTGCGAAGTTTGTGGAAATCACAAAGGCAATGCAGACCAAATTTGGAATTGCCGGTGATATCAAACTGGAAAACATCATGGCCCTGCCTGAAGTTCTGCAGTTTACCGACAGCGGTGCCGATACCGAAGCTCTTGAAAAGCACTTGGCCGACGAACTGAACAAGGCCCTGGAGAAGGTGAACGAAATGCGTGCCAAGGAAGGTGCTAACCTGGCAGCCGACTTGACAAACCGCGTGGACCATCTGAATGCCGTTCTCGAAAAGGTTGAAGTGCTGGATCCCAAGCGCATCGAAAACTGGAAGGTCAAGTTCCGCGACCGCATCAACGTGCTTCTGAAGGATTCCGAAATCGACGAAGTCCGTCTGCTGCAGGAAGCCTGCATCATGGCAGACAAGTTGGACATCAAGGAAGAAATCACCCGCTTCAAGAGTCATAACAAGTTGTTCCTGAACGCCCTCAAGGAAGGTGGCGCCCAGGGAAAGAACCTTGGCTTTATCCTTCAGGAAATGGGCCGCGAAGCAAACACTTTGGGGACCAAGTGCCAGGATGCTGAAATTGCCGCTCTCGCTATTGAACTGAAGAACGAAGTGGAATGCATCCGCGAACAGTCTCTCAATATCGCCTAAGCAGAACATTTTTTTTGAGCAAAATAAAGCTTCAGGAGTGATCCTGAAGTTTTTTTTACTATAAATTATGGGAAATTTGCGGGTTATCTTCCCCAAAATTGAATTCCTGTTCTATATTTAAGAACGAAGAAGGAACAAGTTGCGTCGTATGACGTTTTTAGACTAAGTTCAAAAGATTTTTTGCTAAATGATTGCATTAAAGAGCTCCTCCTAACCCCCCTGGGTTGGATACCGTAAGGTGTCCAACCCTTTTTTGTTTGCGGTACTTACTGCTTTTTACACACTTTATTTTTTTATTTGGATTCAACTCTGTAATTTTTTAGTAATAAGAATTAAATTTTATCCGAGTTTTGGTTTTATGCACCGTCAAATTCATGAGGATTCTGTGAAATACATCCCCACGATTCGTTCTGCGTTGACCGCCGGCGCGTTCTCTCTGGCCGCAATGCTTTTTTCCGCCTGCCTTGATACAACAGAAGTTGTTGAAACGGTGGATCCCGAAACCATTCCCGTTTCTCGAGTGGACACCTTGGTCATCAGGGACACCCTTGTTGTCAAGGAAATGCCTGGCGAAACCTTGAAAGATACGTTGGTCGTCAAGGACACTTTAGTTGTAAATGATACCTTAGTCGTTAAGGACACTCTTGTTGTAAAGGATACCCTTGTCAATAACGATACTCTGGTGGTTGCATCCGACACATTGGTGGTTTACGACACCTTGGTTCGGCTGGATTCCGTTTTCCATGTGGATACCCTTTATCAGCTGGATACCTTGGTGGTTCTGGATTCCATTTTTAGCAAGGATACCATCTATTCCATTGACACTGTTGTCCAGAAGGATACACTTTATGTAAAGGCTCAGGCTCCCATGGCGTATTTTGTTCGCGTCGAGGACGTTCTTGAAAGCCTGAAGGATAATGAAAAGGCAACCTTGATCTTGCGCCACGCCGAACGAGGCAATGACTATTCTGCGTCGGGTGGTCTGAACGATAACGGCATGAATCAGTCTCGAGAATTTGGTCAAAAACTGAAGAACTTTACGGACGTCCATTTCTATAATACCGAGATCAAACGTTCCTATGAAACTTGTGCCTACATTGCTGAGGGGATGGGCTTGTCTTCCTTCGAAAACGACACCTTGGCTGAATTGAAGGATTCCTGGCTGATCAAGGATGAGGAACTGTATGTGCAGAAGAAAGGCGATGTCAGCAGTTGGATTGTCTTCTCTCGCTGGGCCTATTCCGGGGGCTACACGGGCGTGTTCTACGATCTCAACGAAAAGATGGTGGAACTGCAGAATTTGCTGGCCGGGGATTACGATAGCATGAGCAAGCTGAACGTGGCCATTTCCCATGACCTGCTGGTGGTTCCTCTGGTGGCATGGGCTACAGATCGACAGCTGAATTTGCGTTTTTATGAAACCCAAAGCAATAAGCAGTGGATTAATTACCTGGCTGGTGTCGCCTTTATAGTCAACGACAAGAATGAGGTCCGCATTATTCCCGTTTGCGGCAGGAGCAAGGGGACCATGGAATAGCTGGTTTCTTTTGTGAACAAAATTACTTGATGAAATTGCCCTTTTCTTTAAAGAAAAGGGTATTTTTTATAAAAACTTTAACAGGGATCGGGTCCTAATGGAAAATTTCAACTTTTATAGTCCTACGGAATTTGTATTTGGCCGCGACCGCGAAAATGAATGCGGTGCATTGGTAAAAAAGCATGGCGGTTCCAAGGTCTTGCTTCATTTCGGTGGCGGTTCTGCCGTTCGTTCCGGATTGATTGACCGCGTTAAGGCAAGCCTCGATGCCGCAGGCGTTCCTTTCGTAGAACTGGGTGGAGTTCACCCTAATCCGCTGGATACCAAGGTCTACGAAGGCATTGAAATTTGCCGCAAGGAAGGAATTGACTTTATTCTCGCTGTAGGTGGCGGATCTTCTATCGATAGCGCCAAGGCTATTGCCATGGGCGTTCCCTACGAAAGGGACTTCTGGGATTTCTATTGCGGAAAGGCCGCTCCGGCTGTTGCCTTGCCGGTGGGTACAGTGCTGACCATTGCCGCTGCAGGTTCCGAAGGTTCCGGCGACTCCGTCATAACCAAGGAAGATGGCATGCTGAAGCGCGGTGCCGGTGGCGATTGCATCCGTCCCCGTTTTTCTGTGCTGAACCCGGCTCTCACTTGCACATTGTCGGCCTATCAGACTGCCTGCGGTGCAACCGATATCATGGCTCACGTTTTTGAACGTTACTTCACCAACACTACCGAAGTGGAAGTTACCGACCGTCTTTGCGAAGCGGTTCTCATGACCATGGTGAAGGAAACTCCCCGCGTTATTGCTGACCCCAACAACTACGAAGCCCGCGCCAACATCATGTGGGCAGGCATGGTGGCTCATAACAATATCGTCGGTGTTGGCCGCGGTCAGGACTGGAACAGCCACGCCATCGAACATGAACTTTCTGGCATGTATGACTGCGCCCACGGTGCAGGTCTTGCTGTCATTATGCCCTCCTGGATGGAATACGTCATGGACCACAATGTGATGCGTTTCTGCCAGATGGCTACTCGTGTATTCGGCTGCGCCATGAATTTCGAAAAGCCCGAAGAAACGGCTCGCGCAGGTATTCGCGCATTCCGCAGCTTCCTCAAGAGCATCGGCATGCCCATCAACTTTGCTGAACTTGGCGCCAAGGAAGAAGACATTCCCGAAATGGTGCGTAAGCTGAATCCGGGTAATGGCTGGGGCTTTAAGCCGCTGAATGCCGACGACGTGACTAAGGTTTATCAGATTGCCGCCAAGGCAACAGTTTAATTTAGCTGTGAGGTATGAGGTCGGCACTTCGTGCCTAGAGGTATGAGGCAAATTTTCTCCATAGATACCTCATACCCCAAAGCGCCCCTGTAAGGGGAGCAACCTCACACCTGAACTTTAACAAACTCATATTATGCGCGCATTATTTATCGGTGGAACAGGAACCATCAGCATGGCCATTACTCGCCTGGCTGTAGAACTGGGATGGGAAATCTATTTGCTGAATCGCGGAAATAGAAACGCCGCGGATTTGCCTATGGCTGTGTTGGCGGACGGAACTCCCGCAATAAAGCAGATTACCGCTGACATTTACGATGAAGCTGAAGTGGCTTCTAAAATTGCGGACTTGCAGTTCGATGTGGTTTGCGATTTTATTGCCTTCCATTACAGCGCCCTGGAACGTGACTACCGACTGTTCAAGAACAAGACCAAGCAGTTCATGTACATCAGTTCCGCCAGTGCCTACCAGAAGCCTCTTTCTGACTACCGAATTAACGAGGGAACTCCTTTGGCTAACCCTTACTGGGAATACTCCCGTAACAAGATTGCGGGGGAGGAGTACCTGATGAAAATGTACCGCGAAGAAGGTTTCCCCATTACCATCGTGCGCCCCAGCCATACCTACGACGAACGCAAGATTCCTCTGGGCGTTCACGGCAAGAAGGGAAGCTGGCAGGTGGCCAAGCGCATACTTGAAGGTAAACCTGTAATTATTCACGGAGACGGAACCAGCCTCTGGACCATGACCCACAACAGCGATTTCGCCAAGGGCTTCGTGGGACTGATGGGAAACATTCACGCCATCGGCGAAAGCTTCCAGATTACCAGCGATGAAACCGTCACTTGGAATCAGGTATACCAGAGCATTGCCAATGTGCTGGGCGTAGAACTGAAGGCGGTCCATGTGGCATCTGAGTTCCTGGCCGCTGTGGGGGACCCGTTTGGCTATGACTTTACGGGAAGCCTCCTTGGTGACAAGGCCAATTCCGTGGTTTTCGACAATTCCAAACTGAAGAAGGCTGTGCCTGGTTTCTGCGCCACCACACGCTTTGATCAGGGAATCCGCAAGACCATCGAGAATGTACTGACCCATCCGGAATTGCAGGAAGAGGACCCGGAATTCGACGAATGGTGCGACAAGGTAATTGAGGCCGTGGAACGGACGAAGAAAAGCATATTGCAAAGCAAGTCCTAGCCGCGCCAAGGGTTGGCATGCCCGTTTAAGCGAATATTTTACTATATTTGAGATACCTTGAGAGGAGGTCTTCAACTCTCTGGGTCCCCCAACGGGGGTGCTTTCTGTCCTTTGGACAGTAGCACCTGCGGCTCGGTCATGAAAATGAACAAGTTCATTTTCGCGACACTCACCTGGGGGTGCTTTGGTTTCGACAGGGTTACTGAAGTGTTAGTTGCAAGCCGGGGTCTCAGACGAGGGCACCCGTAAAAAAGTCTGAAAAAAAATAAGTGCTGAAGAAAACTACGCACTCGCAGCCTAATTAGCGGCTACGCCGGGCCTCGACCCACTCCCATTGGGTAGTACGTCCGGACGCAATATGGGATGGGGGACTGTAATGCCTGGGTGCAGTTCCCGAGATTTACTAGGCTGGTCAAAGTTCGCGCCGACCTTCTTGGGCGTGGATTAGACGAGATCTCAAATGCGAAGGGAAAGCTTGTAGGAATGGACAGGGATGAAATCTTGGACAGGGGTTCGACTCCCCTCACCTCCACTAAAAAAGGCCTCGCTTTAAAAGCGAGGTCTTTTTCATATACAAACAGCGCTAGGTGATTTGCAGATTACAGCTCGGGCTGCTTGCCGGTTGCATAATGAATCGGTTATGGGGTTCTCTCTTGACATCTTTTTTTAGATGTGTATATTGCTGCTGGAATGTGAAGCCCGACGTAAGGAATGGTATTCCTGGATTCTCGTTGATTTCACTGTTATTATATGTTTTAACAGTTTTTTAGGGGAAAAGGAATTTACTCATGAGTCAACTCTCTGTTGATTGTGTTTTGCCGGCTGTTGAAAAACGTTTGGCGGAATTGAATTTGTATGCGGAACGTCTTCGTAAAAAGTTAAAGAGGGCCCCCGCGGGAAGGCTTCGTCTTGGGAAAAGCAATGGAGCTGTTCAATATTTTTGGGTGAAATCAAATAAAAAATTGGAAGGCGAGTACATCTCAAAGGAGAAACTTGCTCAGGTGAGGTCTCTTGCGCAGAAACGCTATGATGAGCAAATGTTGAAGGAGATTTTGGATGAAATCAAGGTCCTTGAACTTGTTCGGAAACGGTATCATCCATCGACTTTGGAAAAAATCTATTCATCGATGGGCCATGATAGGATGTCGCTTGTGGAACCGGCTGTGTTGCAAGAGGATGCTTTTGCAGAGCGTTGGCTTTCGGTCCCTTATGAGGGGAAGGCGTTTTTGGAAGATTCGGCTGAACAGGTGACTTCTTCGGGAATTCGGGTTCGGTCAAAGTCCGAAGCGATTATTGCAGAGACTTTGAATCGTCTTGGAGTTCCGTTTCGCTACGAATGTCCGCTAAATATGGGGGCGGAATCTTGCTGGTATCCTGATTTTACTTGCTTGAATATGCGAACCCGTGAGGAATTTTTGTGGGAACATTTCGGCTTGATGGACAAACCTGATTATGTGCAGGGATTTGTTTCCAAGGTTGTCAAACTTAGTTCCAAAGGGTTTGATGTGGGGCGAAACTTGATTATTTCGGTGGAAAATTTAAACCATCCAATGACTCCGGCTTATGCGGAACGGTTAATCAAGCGCTTTTTACTTTGAAAAAGGGGGCTTTTACTAACTAAGTTGGCGAAATAGCCTGGTTTGATTAGTAAAAATCCGTTTTTTTGGAGTGTGCTGAGTGCCGGTGAAAATAAAACTACTAACCAAAAAGAATGGAAATCAATTTTGGTTAGTATCTTTCCCTGACTGGATATAAAAACCTTTACGAATAAACTAAAATACTACTAACCAAATCTATGGGGAGGGAGTGTTTGGTAAGTAGGCGTTTGGGATACTACCTACCAAATGTGCAAAAAACTCAATTTGGTTAGTAAAATTATCGTTGGCCCAAGGTTTAATCCGTGTCCCCGTCAAAAAAGAAAAAGACCTGTCGTGACAGATCTTTTTCATAAGTCAATGCCGATTGGTTTCGGCCTGACTTCTGGAATTACAGTTCCGGCTGCTTGCCAGTGAGACGTACGTGTCATCCCGGACTTGATCCGGGATCGTCCTGTTGATTTTTCAACAGGACAAATTTTTGTTAGAGTTCGGGCTGTTTTCCTGTGAGTCTAACAAAAATTTCGATGTACTTGTCGAGAGTGTTCTTCACGACGTCTGCCGGAATTTCGGGACCCGGATAGCACTTGCCCCAGTCCAGAGTTTCCAGCCAGTCACGGATATACTGCTTGTCGAAGCTTTCCTGGTTCTTGCCGACCTGGTACTTGTCTGCAGGCCAGTAGCGGCTGGAGTCCGGAGTCAGAACTTCGTCGATAAGAACGGTTTCGCCGTCGATTTCGCCAAATTCGAACTTGGTGTCTGCCAGGATGATGCCCTTGGATGCGGCGTAGTCGCGAGCCTTGGTGTAGATGTCGAGAGACATGTTCTTCAGGTCGGTTGCAACCTTTTCGCCAACGATTTCGAAGGTCTGTTCGAAGCTGATGTTTTCGTCGTGGCCTACATCCGGCTTGGTGCTGGGGGTGTAGAGAGCGTTTTCAAGCTTGTCGCAGAGCTGCAGGTTGGAGGGGAGCACATGACCGCAAATGCGACCAGTCTTCTGATAATCCTTCCAGCCGGAACCCACGATGTAACCGCGGACGATGCATTCCACGGAATGACGGTGAGCCTTCTTCACGATCATGGAGCGACCGCGGAGGTAGTCGGCGTGCTTCTTCAGCACTTCCGGATATTCGTCCACGTTTGCAGTGATCAGGTGGTTCTTCATGCCAAGCTGCTTGAACCAGAACAGAGAGAGCTGGTTCAGGATCTTGCCCTTACCCGGAATGGGGGTGGGGAGAACCACGTCAAAGGCGGAAAGACGGTCGCTAGCAACCATCAGGAAGCTGTCGCCCAGGTCGTACATATCACGTACCTTACCCTGGTGGAACAGCGGGACTTCAGTAATCGGGGTTTCGAATTTTAAGCTCATAGTAGCCATAATTTAGTAAAACGGCCGGTTTTTGTTTAGTGATTAAAATCTTAAGTTGCTCCTTAAAATTGAAATGTCTTAAGACAAACCATGGATGTTGTTTGACAAGATTGCGGAAAAAACTAATTTTGGGCCATCAAGTACTACCGTAAGGTTTTTGTATGAACAAGAAAAGTATATTGGCTGTGTCTACTCTGGCTTTTTTGGGCCTGCTAGGTTTAAACGCCTGTTCTGATGACGGTAGCTCCTCCACCGGGGCTGAAAATGGCGAAGAAACCATCGTTTCCAGCGAATCATCTGACGAAAAACCTGCTAGTTCCGACGTTGCAAAAAATTCATCAAGTTCCTCTGTTGGTAATCAGCAGAAGAAATCTTCCTCCAGCGCAAAGGAAGAATCTCCCAAAAGTTCTGCAAAGGAAATAGAATCTTCTGTAAGCGAAACTGAAAATGCTAAAAGTTCCGCAGAAGAACAGTCTTCTAGCTCTGCCGAGGTCAAGGAATCGTCTAGTTCCAGCACTCCCGCTGTGGAACACTCCCCGGCATTCAAGGAAGACTTCCGTAGTGAATGCACCATTGGTGAAATTCCCACTTCCCTGAAAAACGCTAAATTGCCTGACCCGTTTAAGACTTTGGCTGGTACACGAATTTCCACCAAGGCTGAATGGACCTGCCGCCGCGAAGAAATCGGCGCCATGTACGAAAAGATCATGTACGGTGACAAGCCTCGTAACCCTGAAAAGGTGGAAGGCAAACTTGCAGGAAGCACATTTTACGTGACCGTAACCGACAAGGGAAATACAGCTTCCTTTGCTGTAAACATCAGTGGTGCAGGAACCAAGGATAATCCGAAGCCCGCCATGATTGGCTTTGGCGGTGGCTTTATGGGCAATACCTGTGGAAGTCTGGGAGAATCACTCGATGGACTTGATATTGCCCAGATTATTTTTAACCCCGATAACGTGGCTCCCGAAAGTAATCGTGGAAGCGGCAAGTTCTACGACATTTACGGATCCAATGCCAGCGCCGGTACCATCATGGCCTGGGCATGGGGCGTTAGCCGTTTGATCGATGCTCTTGAAAAATATCCGGAAGCCGGTATCGATGTCAAGCGTCTTGGTATTACCGGTTGTTCTCGCTGGGGTAAGGGGGCTTTGGCCGTTGGCGCCTTCGATACCCGTATCGCCCTCACCATTCCCCAGGAATCCGGTTCCGGTGGCGCCTCCCTCTGGCGCGTTGGCGCACAGGTCAATAAGCAGAAGGGTAAGCAGTTTGTTCAGGGCCTGAACAGTGCCGGTTCCGAAGGCAACTGGATGAAGACCACCTTCAAGAACTACGACGGTCGCGAAAACACTCTGCCCTTCGACCAGCACATGCTTGTGGCTATGGTGGCTCCTCGTCCCTTGCTGATCATTGACAATGCCGGCCAGGAATGGCTTGGCGAAGTTCCCTCCAACTATTGTGGCCAGGCTTCCAAGGAAGTGTACGACGCTCTTGGCGCAAGCGACAACTATACCTATAGTCAGGAAGGCGGCCACGCTCACTGTGCACTGCCTAATGGACAGTTTGACGAAGTCAAGGACTTCATCAACAAGTTCCTGGTTGGTAAGGAAGGTATCAAGACCGGTAAGATCGACTACACCAAGAATTCTGAGTTGATCAAGTGGAATAAGTCCGAGTGGATCGACTGGGAAACTCCAGACTTGAATTAGCTTGGATGTGGATGCAATTTGTATATTGTATTCCATGAAGTTTGTACAAGTAGCATTTTTTTCCCTATTGGCCGTTTCTCTAGTTTTTGGTCAGAAGGCTCCGACGAAAGCCGCTCCTATTGACCCCAAGGCGTCTGCGCCCACTCCTGCGACGACCATGCCCGCTTTTGAAATTACCGAAGAGGATATGGCCATGATCCGTATGCTCTTGAATAACGAAATGTTCAAGAATTCCTTTGCGGAACAGTGTACGGCAGAATCCGCAACACTTCTCGGGGCGGAACAGGCTGCCAAGTCCTGCAATTGCGCCTATGACGGACTGATCAAGAATGACAAGCTGCTTTATGCCTTGGCCACCACCGACAACGACGATGGCTTTGACAAGTGGGGCTTCGACGTGATTGCGCCCTGCCTGCCCGAAAAGTTTACAGCCGAAATGGGAAAGGCTTTCGTGAACCAGTGCGTCGCCGAAAGTGGTGAGGCCGCCCGCAGCGTCTGTGAATGTACCTACAAGGAAATTACCAAAAAGTATACTGTAAAATCCCTGGTGAAGTCCGCTTTCGAAAAACCCGAAAAAATGCAGATGGATCTGGTGATGATCGCTGGCGGGTGCGCCTTGAAATAATATTTTTTTTCAGCAAATTGGGAACGTTATATTTTTAATTAAAAAAGGTTGGGTGATTCATGTCTCAAAAATTTTCATATCTGGTTATTGTGGCCTTGGCTGTCCTGTGTTTCATTCTTGTGAACCAGAAGAGTGCTGCCGATAATACAGTCCCTGTTGCGGTGCCGGGAAATGCTCCTGTCAACACTCAGATGGTAACGCCGTCCATCGAAGTGAATGCCACGGAATTCAAGAAATTCCAGGCGAATCAGTTTGTGGTTTACGCCTCCATTCAGATGGCCAACAGAGACAAGAGCGTTCTTTCTCAGCAGATGGGGGAACGTCGCAATAAGATTTTTGCCATTGCGAAAGAACTGGAAATTCCCGAGAGTGACGTTCAGCAGAACAGCGTTGAACTCCGTAAGGAATGGTCCTATCGCGAAGGCGTTCGCAAGTTTGTTCAATATAACGGCACTCAGAATTTTTCCATTACCGTAGACGATAAGCAGAACGCTGCTAACCTGGTGGAAGCCTTGTCTATCGAGTTTGATATTGATGTGGGCCGTACCATCGCCACGCTGAAGAATACGGATTCTCTGCAGAAGTCCATCGTCGATGCCGCCGGCAAGAAGGCCATGGAAAAGGCTGCTATGTATGCAGGCAGCGTTGGTGCCAAGCTGGGCAAGATCATCAATATCGGTACCGGCTATAGTGACGGTGTGGTTATGCATGATGCCGGCGATGTGATGCTTTTGTCTAACGGTCCCATGATGAAGGGCGCCCGCTTAAACCGTTCCGCCGACATGAACGCCATTGCTGATTCCGTAACGCTTTCCGCAGAAATCAGGTTGGTGGTAGAAATCAAGCAGTAGCTTATTTCGGCTCTTGTCTTTTTTAACTCCTCTGCGTTTGCGGGGGAGTTTTTTTATAACGCAAAAAAGTGACCCGCCGGCGGTTCTTCATATACGGGCGTAGCCCTACGATACTAGCGGCGTGCAAGGGCACGCACGGTAAACTGCCACCTGCAAGGGTCCTTACTAGGCCGCCCGTAAACGGGCACTAACCGCCAAACATTGACTGTTGTTTGCCCAGTTTGTCGTCCTCCAACTGTTGCTGAATATACGCCTTGATACGATCTGCGTTTTTACCAGCCGTATCAACGTAGTAACCACGGCACCAAAAGACCCTGTTTCGGTACTTATTCTTCAGTTCCGGGATGATGTCAAACAATTCAATACTGCTCTTTCCTTTCAAATATCCCATAAAACTCGCAACAGAGAGTTTCGGCGGTATGGCAACCAGCATGTGGACGTGGTCTGGACAGACTTCGGCCTCAATTATCTCAACATCATTCCATTCGCACAATTTTCTAAGGATTTTTCCGACGATCTCTCGTTTCTGATTGTAGAGAATCTTCCTTCTGTACTTAGGCGCGAACACAATATGGTACTTGCAATTCCATGTGGTATGAGCAGTCGATTTATTTCTATCATTCATTTTATATCCTTTGATTTTATTGTGATGCAGCTTGCAGACCGCATTTCAATATTAATCAAAGGATTTCTTTCTCCCATGACCGCCAGAAGGCTTTTACGGAACTACCGGCCTAGCCGGTAGTTTTCTTTATACAAAAAAGAAGCGCCTGAAACCAGACGCTTCTTGAATTTCCTTTAGGAAAAATGGGCTTACTCTTACTTGTACAGCAGAGCGAAAACCATGCCCGGACGGAAGTACTTACCGGCGGTGTACTTCAGAGCGGTGCTGTGCATGAGGGTGAACAGCTTTTCTGCGTCAACCTTTGCATCCTTGGCGATGGCGCCGTAAGCCTTGGTGAAGGCGGCCACGTTGCGGGGGAGCTTGGGGCTGATGCGAGAGTCGGCGAGGAGAGCGCCCTTAGCGAGGAGAGCCTTGTGCATCTTGTCTGCAGCGGCCTGAGACAAACCGAAGTTTGCGACCAGGGCGGCAGCGTGGAGGCGGCAAGAACCGTTAAAGCCTTCCGGTGCTGCAAAGGGAACCTTTGCTTCGTCGTAGAGGTTACGGGTCATGGAATCGCCAAGGTCAGCGGCTTCCTTCACGAGGCCGTGCATCATGCAAGCGGTCATGACGCTGTACTGAATACCGATCCAAACGTCGTGAGCCTGGAAGTTGAATTCATCCAGCGGGCTGCCATCCTTGTGAACAAGGTTTGCGGCACCGATCAGCGGGCTGTTTGCCTTGTAGTTGGTGTTGAAGACCTTCAGGAGGTTCTTCTTGGCCTTGTTTGCATCGCAGATGGGCTTCAGGTCCAGCATGCGCAGGTAGGTGTCTGCCAGGAGGGTGTCAACAAAAACGTCGTCGCAATCGTTAGCAACCTTCTTTTCCCAAGAGGCGTTGAAGGCTTCCTTGCACTGAGCGGTGAGCCATGCCTTCTTGAGGCCGCGGAGTTCGGACTTGGAAAGTTCGACGTCAGACGGAATTTCGCCAGAATTCAGCCAGGCATTGATTGCTGCAACGCCAGCCTTGGGGCATTCGGGCAGTTCAATGGATTCCTTGACAGCTTCACGAAGTTCTGCATACTTTTCGGTATTGATGTCCTTCAGTTCCATGGGGGTAACGAAGAAGTGGTAGTAACCGCCCTTTTCGTCCCACAGGGCTTCGTCGAATTCCTTGTTGGCGGCGATGGACTTTTCGTTCCACTTGGCAGCCTGTTCCTTGTCGCCCAGGAGTTCTGCGATCTTTGCTGCTGCGCGGAGGCCAGCAATCCAGAGAGAACCGCAGTAAACGGAAATACCGTGAGAGCTGAGGTTGTCGAAGGTGTCGTCGGTACCGTGGGTCAGCGGGAAGTTTTCGCCTTCATTCACCATCTTTTCAAGATATTCCATGGCGGCGTAGACAGCTTCCTTACAGTCGGCCAGGCACTGCATGTCCTGAGTCTTGTGGAAGTGACGGAGTACCATCAAAACGTACTTGGGAGCCAGATCCTTCCATTCCTTAACGTTGTGCCAGTCGTAGGCATCCGGTTCTGCATCGAAGGGGCTACCCAGGTCATGAATCACGGCGCCGCGAACAGCGCGGGGGCCTTCCAGCTTCGGATCCGGAAGATCGGCGAAGGGCAGGTTCACGTATTCGTGATGACGACGGCGGTTTTCGTTAACAGCGAGAATGGCGTCACCGAAACGCTTCATCACAACACCGTCCAGGCGGGGCATGAGAGCCAGCAGGCTGAAGCTGCCGTAGAAGTAAACGTCCAGAGAGTTGAAGAACGGATAGTCAGCACATTCGCGAACCAGGAAGCGATCGTCCTTGTCCCAAACGGTGGCTTCGGCCAGGAAGCTGAGGGTGTTGATGGCGAGACTCTTGAATTCAACCTGCTTCTTGGCTTCCTTGTAGATCTTAGCGACCTTGGCCTTGGGAACCAGAGCTTCGAATGCCTTGAGACGTGCGTCGAAAGTCTTGTCTGCTGCCAGGGCTTCTTCCAGGATAGCGCCTACGCGGCCGAATGCTTCGGGGTAGAAGGCGGTGTACTTCTTCTGGCTGGTGAGCTTTACAAGCTTGATTTCGGGGAAGTCCAGAACGGTGTTGAACTGGAAGGAAACCTTCTGCTTGGGCTTGAGAACGACGGTCACGGCGATGGCGCCTGCGATAGTTTCACGACCGCTGTAGACGTTCTTCACGAAAGTGTTGGAGAGACGACCGCTCTGGAGTGCTGCCTTAACGGTAGCGGCTGCGTCGTCCTGATAGAACATGGGCTTCACGGAAACGTTCAGGTTGTCCTTCTTGTTCCATGCCACAGAGATGCCCATGCAGCCGTTGAAATCGCTAGCGGGCTGTTGTTCTTCGTTGTAGAATTCGATACCGCGAACCTGGCGACCATCGGCAACTTCCTTGTCGAACTGAACTGCCTTGGGATTCTTGGCCATGGGAACCAGGACGAAGCTGGAGTCCTGAACACCCTGACGATCCTTACGGGCATAGTAGCCGCAGAGGCTGTCCTGCACCTGGACCAAAGTCACTTCACGAGTTTCCTTGGTGGTGTTTTCCAGAGTGAACACGGTTGCGCTAACCGGCAGGCTGGAGAGGCGTTCATCACCCGGAGTCACGTAGCTAGACTGGGTCTTGGTAATCTGGACGCCCTTGCCTTCGTACTTGGTTTCGCTAACGGGGTAGAGTGCGGTGTACTGCATCTTGGATGCATCGTAACCTTCCTGACCCAGGAAAGTGGTATCGTCTGCCCATGCGGCAGTCAATGCGCCCTGACGAGCGATCTTTTCGCCAACAACGCCATCGAAGAAATCAATGACAACGGCACGGTTTACTTCTTCAACCTTTGCGCCCTTCTTGGAAAGAATTGCAGCGGTGCGGTCGCTCCATTGGATGTGCCAGCGTTCGAAAGCGGCGGAGTTGTTGTTCAGGAATTCCTTGTCAGAAAGAATCTTGTTCAGCTTGGATTCAGCCTTCTTCTGGTCGGCCAGGTCGGCTGCGGTGAAGAGGGCTGCACCCTTGGCGTCAACCAGGGCGAACTTGCCCAGGTAGGTGGTGAATGCTGCAAAGTTGTGGATGGCCAGAGCAGCCTTGTCGCTGATGACTGCTTCACGGAAGAAGAAGTTGTTGAAGCGGAGGTCGGAAGCCTTTTCGGTGCGAACCTGAACACCCGGCATCACGTTCATTACGGGAGTGGTGCCTGCGGGAGTTGCAGTAAAGGTGGAACCAATGCCGCCCACTGCGATACCGGTGGTAGACGGAGTGGTAGAAAGCGGGGTATACCAGGGCTGGATGAATTCCACGGCGAGACCCGGGGTCATAAGCTTCTGGACGGAACCGGCCATCTTGGCGCCGGCAAGGTATTCTTTAGTGCTCATATAGATTTCCATTGAATGGAGGGTTAAAATTTTTTCAAAAATAAAAATAGCATTTTTAAAACCGCAGACCATAAGGAAAGCGACGAAAGTGTTTACAACTGTTCATAGTGTTTGAACGTTTTGACTGCGAAATAAAAAAACGAACCAAAAAAAAGGCCCCTAGATTTTCTAGGAGCCTTTTCATCATGTTCTCTTTTCAGGTTAGAATGTAAAACCTGCGAACACATTATTACTGATGAAGGGCAACACACCAATGAGGATTACGGTCGCTGTCAGGGCGATGATCACCCAGCGCTGACGCTTGGTCATACGGAGGGGGCTCAGGTTATCGTCGGCTTCATCTGCCCAGGCACTCTTGATGACCTGCAGGTAGTAGAACAAAGCAAGAACGTTGTTCAAAACGGCGAACACTACAATGCCATAATGGCCGGTAGATGCACCGCTAAAGAACAGGTGGAACTTGCCGAAGAAACCTGCAAGGGGAGGAATGCCTGCCAGGCTAAACATGGCTACTGCCAGGGCTACCGCCAGGGGGGTATTCTGCTTGGAGAGACCGCGGAGGCTGTCGAAGTTTTCTTCGCGGTAGTGTCCGATGATGGCGAAAACGAAGAATGCCAGGTAGTTTGCGACGGTGTAGACAAACAGGTAGTAGATGATGGCTGTCTTTGCCAATTCTCCGTTACCCAGCAAGGCGACCATGATGTAACCGGCCTGGGCGATGGAACTGTATGCCATGAAGCGACGGAGGCGAGTCTGCTTTAGGGCTCCCAGGTTTCCTACAAACAGGGTGATTCCTGCAAGCAGGGCGATGAGGGGGGCAATCTGTTCGCGGATCGGAGCCAGGGGGCCATACACCAGCACCACCAGGAATGCGATTGCTGTTGCCTTGGAGGTTACGGAAAGCACCGCGGTAACGGGGGTGGGGGCGCCTTCGTAAACATCGGGGGCCCAGGTGTAGAAGGGGAACAGGGTCAGCTTGAAGCCGATGCCGCAGAATAGGAACAGCACGGCGATCCAAAGCAATGCGTTGGGTGTGCTTGCTGCGCTCTGGATGGCGTCAAAGCGGATGTTTCCTGCAAAACCGTACAAGTAGCTGAATCCGAAGAGTTCAAAGGCTGTTGCCACGGAACCCATCAGGATGTACTTGGTTGCGGCTTCGGATCCGAACTGGTCGCGTTTATTCCATGCGGTCAAGGCATACATGGGGATGGTTGCGATTTCGAGACCCAGGAAGAATGTGAGCAAGTCGCTGGCGGAAATAACCGTGATTCCACCGAAAGTGGCAAAGACGATGGTTCCAATGAACTCAGCCAGCTGGCGCATGGCCGGTTTGCCGTCTCCACCATGATCGAAGTAATCCTTGGAAAGCCATACCCCGAGAATGGCGCTGAGTACCAGTACTTCACGCATGAGGGTGCCGAAATCATCCACACGCCAGTTGCTGATGAAGAACTTTGCGCTTGCCAGGGGGATGGTGTTCAGCAGGATGAAAATCAGAACCAGGCCGATGTTGGCAACGCGCCAGGGAATCTTGGAATTTTCATTGACGAACAGTCTGCTACCGATGACGAGGAAGGGGAGCAGCAAAAGCAACAAGTCGGGAATAACGTAATTCGGAATGTAAGTCATGTTAACCTCCAATTCCTGCGGTGGATGCGCTAGAAGCTGCTGCAGAGATCTTTGCAAAGATGGGGGCGATGCTCTGGTCCAGCATGTTTGAAATCCAACCCGGGAAAATACCGATCAGCAGGAGGCATGCCACCAGAACGATGATAACCAGCTTTTCGCGGAAGCATCCGTCGGTAAGGGTTTCGTACTTGGCGGGCATATTGCCGTGAAGCATACGGTTTGCGGTCTGTAGAATGTACACTGCAGTGGTTGTAATGGAGAGGATTGCAAGGATGGTCACGATGCGGGTGAGGGTAGATTCCTGGGCAAAAGCTCCAATAAAGATGGTGCTTTCGGCGACAAATCCGCTAAAGCCCGGAAGGCCGAGACCTGCAAAACCGGCGATTACGAAACCCACGCCCAGGAAGGGCATCTTACGCATGATGCCGCCCATCTGGGTGATGTCGCGGGTGTGAGTGCGTTCGTAAATCATACCGATAGTGGCGAAGAACAGACCTGTCAGGAAACCATGGGAAATCATCTGGAGGGCTGCACCGCGGAGACCCACGGGAGTGATGGCGGCAAGGCCCAGGAAGATAAGACCCAGATGGCTAATGGAACTGTAGGCGGTAATGTACTTCAGATCCTTGTGGCGGAGGGCGATGAAAGGCCCAAGAACCACGTTGAAAATCAGGAAGGCAACAACCCACGGGAGCCAAATCTTGGCGGCTTCGGGCATCAGGAACATGGCGATGCGAAGGCAACCGTAGGCACCCATCTTCATCATGACGCCTGCAGCAAGCATAGAAACCGCGGTAGGTGCGCTGGCGTGGCCGTCGGGACTCCAGAAGTGGAAGGGGAACAAAGAGGAACTGACGGCGAAACCCATGAACATGAGGGGGAAGGCCCACATCTGGAAATCCATAGGAATCGTAATCTTGGAAAGTTCCATGATGCTCCAGCTATTGATTCCGCTTTCGAAGTAGAGACCGAACAGCGTTGCCAGAATCATGGAGGAACCGAATGCAAGGGTAAGGGTCAGTTTCTTACCACCGTAATCCTTGCGACCGGAACCATAACCTGCGATCATCAGATACATGCACAGGGCTTCCATTTCGTAGAACACGAAGAACAGAACCAGGTCCATGCTCATGAACACGCCGTAGACGCTGGTGGCCAGCATCTGGATCAAGGCGAAGAACACCTTCTGGTTGCCCTTGATTTCCCAGCTGACAAATACACCGGCCCATACGATGACAGCGGTGAGCAACAGCAGGAACATATTCAGACCGTCGGCGCCAACCATATAGTGGGCGTTGAAGGCTGTTATCCAGGGAATGTCCGTGAAAAACTGAAGCAGGAGCGGAGCCGTTGCTTCATTGGCGGGGGTGCCGCTCAGCATATAGAGACGATAGGTCAGATAACCCACCAGCAACAACACCAGCGTGGCGGAGGTGCCGTGGATGCCCTTGATCAGTTTTGCCTTTGCCGAAGGAATCGGAGCACAGACAAGAACTGTGAAAAGGGGAACAAGCCAAATCAGGTTAAAAAGTAAAGTATCCATGCTTAAACCTGCTTAGAAGGGGAGATTCCCGATGAAACGCCAAATGATAATGCCCACGATCAGTGTGCCCACGTAGAAAGTCAGGTTGCCGCTCTGGGCGGTACGAACCAGATTTCCCAACTTGTGTACGAACCAGACGGCGAATGCGACCAGACCTTCGATAACCACGTCCTGAATTCCACGAGCGATTTTTGCGATGCCACCAATGACGAACTGGCGGACGACGCAGTAATACATTTCGTCGAAGTAGAACTTGTGATAGATGGTCTTGTAGATTCCGCAGCGGTTGGTGTCATCCAGGGCCCGTTCAATTTTAGCCTTGGGACTTGCATAAAGGAACCAGGCAATCAACAGGGCGAGAACAGCAACGCCAATGGCGACAACAGGAATCCAATGAGCCTCGGGGAGTAAGACCAGTTGAGGAACACGGAGCTTGCCCGGCACAAAGAAATGTTCGAACAGACCCTTTGCTGCAAAACCGCTAGCCAGAGCAGGGATTGCAAGGATTGCGATAGGCAAGGTCATGGCGAAGTCTTCGTGAACGTGGCCTTCTGCAACGGAGTGGCAACGGGGCTTACCGTGGAATGCCAGGAAGAACAGGCGGAACATGTAGAAGGTGGTGAGACCGCTGGTGAGCAAGGCCAAACCGAACACTACATAATGATGACCCTGGAATGCCGCCAGAATGATTTCGTCCTTGGAGAAGAAACCGGAGAAGGGCGGAATACCGGAAATGGCCAAAATGGAAATCAGGGCGCAGATGTAGGTGATGGGCATCTTCTTGCGGAGACCACCCATGGCATCCAGATCATTGGTATGAACTTGATGAATCAAGCTACCAGCAATCAGGAACAAACTGCACTTGAAGAAGGCGTGAGTAAAGATATGGAAGGTGGAGGCTGTCCAACCGGTTACGATGACGGCATCGCCAATCTTACAGGCTCCGAGAGAGAACATCATATAGCCCAGCTGACTCAGGGTAGAGTAGGCGAGGATACGCTTGATATCCTTCTGGGTGCAGGCGATTACAGCGGCAAATACCATAGTGAATGCGCCAACCCACATAATCAAGGTAAGTGCATCGCCGCAGGCGGCGAAGAAGGGGAACAGACGTGCTACCAGATAGACACCTGCCACCACCATGGTTGCACTATGGATGATGGAGGATACCGGGGTCGGACCTTCCATGGCATTGGGCAGCCAGATGTGCATGGGGAACATGGCAGACTTGCCCCAGCCACCAGTAAAGATCATGATGGAACCAAGAATCAGGGCGTCTGCCTGGGAAATGCTCATGATGCCCAGGTTTATGACCTGCTTCTTGAATGCAATGAGGGAAATGCTGTTGATGTTGGCGAAGTCAAAGGTCTGCAGAACATAGCTGACCAACACGATGCCGAACAGGAAGAAACTGTCAGCGAAGCGGGTGAGGATGAAGGCCTGCTTGGAGGCGCTTACTGCAGAAGGCTTGTGATACCAGAAACCGATCAGAAGGTAGCTTGATACACCCACCAGTTCCCAGAAGATGAACATCTGGAATAGGTTGGTGGCGGCAACCAGGCCCAGCATGCTAAAGCTGAACAGCGAAAGCAGCGCGAAGAAACGTCCTTCGGCGCGGTCGCCACGCATATAGCCTACGCTGTAGATATTGACCATGAAGGCGATAAAGGTAACCACCACCAGCATCATGATGCTGAGAGGGTCTACCAGAAGGCCTATGTTGGCCACGAAGGTTTCTGCAAACTTCAGGAACGGAAGCTCGAAAAGAATTGCCTTCTGGGGAGCGTATCCGGAACTGAAGTAGCTTATGGCCAGGGACAGAGCCGAAGCGAACGCGATGCCGTTGCAGATAATTGCAAAGATTGCTGCACCCTTGGCTGATTTACGTCCCAGGAAGAGACCGTTTACCACAAAAGTGAGAAGCGGCATCAAGAAGATAAGATAGCTGATGGAAACGTCGTTAATCATGGAGGTCCCTCAACTGTTCAACGTCAAGACTCTTGTAGCGGCGATACATACTGACTACAATGGCAAGGGCGATTGCCATTTCGCAGGCCGTTACGGCAATGACGAAAATGCTAAACAGGGCGCCCGCCGTAGCGTCACTAGCTGTGAAATAGGCGAACGAGATAAAGTTGATGTTTGCTGCGTTGAGCATGAGTTCAATGGAAATCAGCATACCCACCAGGTGACGACGGTGCATAAGGCCCCAGACGCCAATGCCAAACAGCAAAAATGCGAGGATTAGGCAGTTCATCAAAGTCATTTTTGAACCTCCTTGTTTCCCTTCATGTCTTCCTTGCCCTTGCGAGCTATGGTGATGGAACAGATCAAGGTCATCAAAAGTAAAATGCTTACAACTTCAAAAGGTATGACGAATCCGTCTGCGCCGTAACTCAAAAGCCGTAAGGCAAAGGCGTTCAGCGAAGCGAATCCTTCGGGTGCGCTAGGCGTAGAAACTGTCAGTTCCTTAACAGGCAAGATCATCTTGACCATTACGGCAACAAAGGCGATAGCCAGTGCGAATGCCGCAAAGGTGCGAGGCATCTTAGCCTTGAAGGAATCTTCTCCCAAGTGGCTTGTAAGCAAGATGGTGAATACGACGAAAATCACCACGCCGCCCACGTAAACCATGATCTGGGCCAAGGCGATGAATTCCGCATGGAGCAACATGTAAAGGATTGCTGTACCCACAAAGGAGAAAATGAGGAATACGGCACTTTGCAGTATGTTTCGTACGGCAACAGTCAACAGTGCGGTAAACAGCATGATGGCTGCAACCACATAGAATGCAATGTCCATGCCGCCGAGGGGGAAGGCCTGAGACAGTGCAGGAAGTATCTGGGAAATGTTAGGCATTAACCTTGTCCCTCCTTCTTGTTCAAGATCATTTCCAGCGTGCTGGGGTCTGTGGTAGCCACTTCAAATTCCTGGCACATGCGGATTGCGCCAAAGGGGCAGGCTTCTACGCAGAGACCGCACTGGGTGCAGCTGGCAAAATGATAGACGTAACGGCCCAGCACTTTCTTGCCGGCGATGTTCTTCGTGGGAAGAACGTTGATGCTTGCGTTGGGGCAGGCACGTTCGCACATGCCGCAAGCGGTGCAGTGGTTGTTTCCTTCGGCGTCTTCAACCATCTGGAGACGGCCGCGGTAACGTTCGTGCATCTTCAAAGTCTTGCGGTTTTCGGGGTACTGTTCCGTAACAATACGCTTGGGGTTGAAGAAGTACTTGAGGGTAACGGACAAACCGCACATCAGACTCCAGGGACCCGTAATGCAGCGCTTCAAGTAGCGCTTGAAATACTGTTTTGCAGTTATTCTTTCAGCCATTATAAAATCCTCTTAGAACAACGCGATGTAGATTGCGCCTGCTACCAGTACCAACAAGTTTACCGGCAGCAGGAACTTCCATTCGAAACTCATCAACTGGTCTACACGGGGGCGCACAAAAGTCCAGCGGACCATCATGTAGCACCAGATCATAAAGTAGACCTTTGCAAAGAACCAGATAACACCGGGAACCATGTTCAGGTAGGTGTCTACGGCAGCGACTCCGATGCAGGGTGCGTGGAAACCACCCAGGAAGCAGGTGGTGGCCAGTGCGGAGTTGGTGACGAGGGCAATGTATTCTGCCAGGTAGAACATGGCGAAGGGGGTGCCTGTGTATTCCGTGTGGTAACCGCCGGTCAATTCCTGTTCCGCTTCGGCAATGTCAAACGGTGCGCGGTTCATTTCTGCAGTACTGGAAATGAAGAACAGGATAAAGGCGATAAAGCCAAGTACAGGAACCTTGAAAATCATCCAGTCAAGAACGGTACCGCTCTGGCTCTGGGTGATATCCATCAGGTTGGTCGATCCGGAAAACATCACCACGAAAAGCAGAATCATGGCGAAGGAAATTTCATAGCTGATCATCTGGGCGCCGCTACGGAGGGCTCCGAGCAGGGAGTACTTGTTGTTACTGGACCAGCCGCCCAGCAAGATGCCGAGAACGCCAAATCCGTTGACTGCGATAATCAGGGGAATGCCCATATCTACATCGGCAACCACCAGGGTGGGGCCAAAGGGAATAAGGGCTGCTACCATGAAAGGGGCTATCAGCACGATCAGCGGGGCCATGTAGTACATGACTTTGTCAACGCCACCGGGGTTGTACACTTCCTTAAAGAGCATCTTCAGAACGTCGGCGATGGTCTGGATGGTGCCGTGCCAGCCAAGGCGCATGGGGCCAAGACGGCATTGCACATGGGCGCAAACCTTACGTTCCATATAGATGAGGATGGGGGCGGAACCGATGTTTACGGCGCAAACTGCAATGACGCAGATGACAGCGTTTACCAGGAAGGCTACGATTGTGTTCAGTGTGTCGGACTGGATGGCTGCCGGCAGGTATTCTGCAAGCTTCGGCACCCATTCGCGAACAACATCGCCAATTGGATTTGTGATAGAGGGTACGAACATAAAAGTCAAACTCCTTATCTGTCAATTTCCGGAATCACCGGGTCCAGAGTTGCCATGATGGTTACCAAGTCGGAAACCGTGTGACCTTGCACCATCTTGTTCAATGCTGCAATATGGGGGAAGCTGGGGCCGCGGGTATGAATACGATAGGGCTTGTCGCTGGCGGTTTCTGCAACCACATAGGTGGCGTAGAGACCCTTCGCGGTTTCAACTTCGCTGTAGAAACGACCGACGGGAAGCTTCACCGGCTTTTCCTTGGAACGCCAGGGACCTTCTGTGGGGAACTTGTCGATGCACTGACGGAGGATTCGCATAGATTCGTGGATTTCAGCAATGCGAACGTTGTAGCGGTCATAGCAGTCGCCATTGGTTGTGGTGGGTACGTCAAATTCCAGCTGATTGTAGATGCTGTAGGGATTTGCCTTACGCACGTCGAAGTCAACGCCGCTGGCGCGAAGTACGGGGCCTGAACATCCGTAGGCAATTGCGTCTTCCCTTGAAAGTACGCCAATACCGATGGAACGTTCCTGCACAATGATGTTCTTGGAAAGGAAACGTTCGTAGTCCCGCATGGCACCGACCAGATGATCCAGGAATGCCTTGACGCGAGGAATGAAATTTTCGGGGACGTCGAAACGGCTTCCGCCGGGGCGGAAGTAGTTTGTGGTCAGGCGGGAACCGGTGACTTCTTCAAGAATGTCATGAATCATTTCACGTTCCTTAAAGCCGAACAGCAAGCAGGTCTGTCCGCCAAGGTCGCCGCCAAAGCAGCCGAAGAACACCAGATGACTTGCGATACGTCCAAGTTCGCAGAGCATGACGCGGATGTATTCCTGTCTTTCGGGAACGCCGATGTTCATGCCTTTTTCCAAAGCAAGAACTACGCCAAGATTGTTCTGGATGGCGGTCAGGTAGTCCTGACGGTCAGACATACCGATGTACTGCAGGTAAGTCATGGACTCAGCCTGCTTTTCCATACCGCGGTGGATGTAACCGAAGTGGGGAACGACTTCAATGATGGTTTCGCCATCCATTCGAAGGGCCAGACGCAAGGCACCGTGAGTACTGGGGTGCTGGGGGCCCATGTTCACGAAGAATTCTTCGGTGTTAGATTCTCGGGTGATCTTGAATCCCGGGGGGAGCTGTGTTACACTCATACGGGCCTCTTAATCATATCGGGGTGAGTAAAGTCCTTACGGAGGGGGTAGCCCACAAAATCCTTGTCCAGGAAGATGCGGCGAAGATCTTGATGACCTGTAAATTCTATGCCGAACATGTCGAAGACTTCACGTTCCTTGACCTCGGCGGCGGGGTACAGGTGGCTGACGGTAGGAACCTTGGCGAGCAATGCGGTGGCTCGCTTTTCTGCGGCGACATTTTCGTCCTTCTTAAGCTGTGTGCAGAAGAACAACTTGTGTCCGTGTTCCATGCTGCGGAGCATGGTAATCAAGTCAAAATGATCGCTGTAGTCGGCGGCGGTTACGTCAATTAGGTAATCCATCTTGAACGAGGCGTCTTTCTTTACGAATTCAACGGCTGCAAGGTAGTCGTTGGAATCGACTAGAACTTCCAGGGGAGTGTCTGCGGTCATATTCTGGACCGTCGTTTCCACGGAATCTTCTCCAGCGGTGCGGACGGTAATTGACGGGAATTTTTCCTGCAGTTTCTTCAACATTTCTGCCTGGGAAAGACCGCGGGTTGCAACAGGTTCACGTACAATTTCGGGGAAGGTTTCCTTTACGACGCGAACAGGCTTGAAGGCGCTCTTGTAGTCCGGATTCTCTTCCTTGAACTTGACGCGGGCTTCGGCCATTTCTTCGTCCTTGATTTTTTCAAGTTCGGCCCAGGCCTTGGCGGCTTCGCGGTAACGGTCAAAATTGGCTGTATCCTTGGTTTCACCCTCGTGCCAGGGGTCGCGGCAGGTTTCCTTGAGGATTTTTTCGCGGAGGGTCAGCAGACCATGGAAAAGTGCTTCGGGACGGGGCGGGCAACCGGGAACGAATACGTCTACGGGAATAAGGTTTTCGGCTCCGCGAACGACGGAATAGTTGTCGTACTTGAAGGGGCCTCCGCTAATAGTGCAGGCTCCCATAGCAAGCACATACTTGGGGCCCGGCATCTGTTCCCACAGCATCTGCAGGGCGGGGGCCATGCGACGGGTAATGGTTCCCGCAATAATGAACAAGTCTGCCTGACGGGGAGATGCTCGGAACACTTCGGAACCGAAACGTGCAATATCATAGCGGGCCATGGAACTGCTCATCATTTCGATGGCGCAGCAGCTGGTGCCGTAAGTCAGGGGCCAAATGGAATTGGCGCGGGCCCAGTTGACCACATAGTCAACCGCATTCACGACGTACTTGCCGCCGGGAATGGGGTCCAGAATCTTAGGAGCAAAGTTGATTATTCCCATTTGAGAAGTCCTTTTTTCCAGGCGTAGGCAAGGCCAGAAACAAGAATGGCGAGGAAGATTACCAAGTCAATTACAACAACGATGGGGGAGAGGGCTGTATGCCCTGCCATGATTTCCTTGAAGTTCGCCATGACAGGAAGCAGGAACAGCGCTTCGATGTCAAAAACAAGGAAAAGGAGGGCAAACAGATAGTAACCCACCTTGAACTGAATTCGAGCATTGCCGATGGTTTCCATACCGCATTCGTAGGGAGCCATCTTGTTTTTTGTTTTCTTGGTGCGGTAACCTAGCAATAGGCCTGTCACGGTAGCGGCCGCGGCGATAAACGCTCCCAAAAAAAGGAAAATGGATAGAATTACATATTCTGACATTTCTCGCGCCTCTTAATAGAAGTTCTGCAGTTCCTGTACGGTTCCGAAGAGTGTGTTGCCGATCTGGAATCGGTCTAGGACGTGCTTGAGCAGATCCTTGAATTCATCAATGGTGGCTGCATTCATTTCGTTCAACTTTTCTTGAATAGCGTTGACGTAACCATAACCCACCGGCTTGGTTTTCAAATCCTGCATTTCGCCTGCCCATTGTTGAAGCATCTGGTCTGTCTCGATTCTTGCAATCACGTAACGTGTCGTCGACAAGAGCTCTCGCAAAAAGTGTACCAAGAAGATTTCTTCTTGCAAAATACCCCAACGCTTGTCCTTGCTATAGAGGGAGGCGTTTTCGGCTTTGCCGTAAAAAACTGCTGCCTGGGCATATTCAAGGCACGTCACAAGACGATGCTCGAAATGCTTGGTCTCGTGACCAAGATGCTGAAACCAGATGGCATCGGCAACCGGGTTTGGTTCTTTGCGTTCGGCCACTTCGTTTGGGAACATGGCTCTGAAGGCGTAATATACTTCTTCGTAGTAACGATTGCGCATTCGGCAGTTGAATGCACGATTCTTCAATGTATAGTCGCTGTGGTGGAGGGTTGTAATCATGATTTAACCACCTGGCGTACGCCTGGAATTTTCTTGATGTTTGAAATAAGGTTGTCGACCTGTTCCTTGCGGTATGCCTTGAATACGAGACGAACCCTGCCGGAATAATTGACACCGGCAGAGGAAATCCGATCCATAAACAGATTCTCGTCTTTCAGGGCTTTCAGCACATCGTAGGTAAAGTTCTTGCGGTTGTCGTTTTCGATGGACAAGTGAACTTCGAAGGCATGGGTTGACTGCTCGCTCCACTGCACGGCGATCTGCTGACCATCGGTCAGTTTCTTTAGTTCGGGGCAATCTTCGTTGTGGACTTCGATACCGATCTGGGGGCGTAGGACACCGACAATCTTGTCACCGGGAACAGGGGCGCAACACTTGGCGAAGTGGATCATCAAACTGGTTTCGCGCCCGATCTGCAGCGGCATTTCGTCGCGGTATTCGGCCTTCTTGTCCTTGTTGAACGAGGGGAAGAACTTCAGAGCCTTTGCAGAATCGTTGCCGTTCTGGGCGCGGTCGCCGTTGAGGAATCTCTGGATGTCTACCAGGGGCAGTTCACCTTGGCCGATTCGTTCGTAGAAGTCGTCGACGCTTGTGGTCCCGAAATATTTGTTGATGGCTTCTTCTGCAGGACGTTTGTCCTTTTCAATTTTTGCAAGACGCAGTTCTCGAATCCAGATTTCCTTGCCCAAGTCCTTGGACTGTTGGATCATGCTGTTTCGCATCCAGCGACGCAGTTCCTGCTTGGCCTTTACGGTCTTGACCATTTCGAGCCATTCGGGGCTGGGTTCCTGGTGGGGGCTCTTCAAAATCTGGATGGTGGCTCCATGGGTGACCACGGTGTCAAGATTTACCACTTCATCGTTGATTTTTGCGCCAATGCAGTGGAGACCCAGTTCCGTGTGTACGGCAAAGGCGAAGTCAAGGACAATGGCACCCTGGGGCAGTTCTATGGATGTACCCTTGGGGGTGAATACGGTCATGCCGCTAGGTTTCAAGTCAACCTTCAGGAAGTCCAGGTATTCCTTGGAGTCGGAAATCTCGGACTGGAGCTTCACCATGTGGTTCAACCAGGCCAGCTCTTCACCTTCGTGCTGGGTTTCCAGTTTGTAGGCCCAGTGTGCGGCAAAACCCTTTTCTGCCGTAAGGTCCATATCCTTGGTTCGAATCTGGACTTCGACCATCTTGTTGTCGGGGCCGATAACCGTGGTATGGATACTCTGGTAAAGGTTGGGCTTGGGGGTGGCGATGTAATCCTTGAAGCGGCTCTGCAGCGGAGTCCACAGGTTATGGACGTAGCCTAGGGCCAGGTAGCATTCGGGGATGGACTCCACGATGATGCGGATTGCGAAAATGTCGAAAATATCTTCGAACTGGCAGCCGCGACTGAGCATCTTGTTGTAGATACTGTAGATGTTCTTGGTGCGTCCCTGGATGGTACAGTCGAAATCTTCCAGGGCCATCTTGATCTGGAGCGGGCCAATCACGGACTGGATGTACTGTTCGCGGGATTCCTTGTTCTCGATAAGAGCGTCTACCAGTTTTTGGTATTCGTCGGGGTTCACGTACTTGAAACTCAGGTCTTCAAGTTCGTTTTTAAGCTTGTAGAGACCGAATCTGTGGGTCAGCGGAATGTAGATGTCCAGGGTTTCCTGGGCAATCAGCTGGCGCTTTTCGGGCTTCATGTACCGCATGGTTCGCATGTTGTGGATACGGTCCGCGATCTTGATCATGATGACGCGGGGATCCTTGGCCATGGCGATAATCAGCTTTCGGTAAGTCTCTGCCTTCTGGGCAGTCTTGTTGGCTTCCTGGGCTGCTGTAATCTTTGTGACGGCGTCCACCATGAATGCGGTGTCTTCGCCGAACATTTCGGCAAGTTCTTCCAGGGAATGATCCGTATCTTCGACGACGTCGTGCAACAGGCCTGCCAAAACGGTGGGCTGGTCCTGCTTAAGGTCTGCAAGAATCTTGGCTACTTCGTAGGGGTGCTCGGTGTAGGGCATGCCGCTCTTGCGGTACTGTCCTTCGTGAGCTTGGGCGATAAAGGCAACAGCCTTAGACAGAATCCCACGATCTAGGTCGGGATTCTTTCTAATCAGCACATCAATAATGTGCTCTTGGTTAGATGAAAGATTCAGTTGATCCATTACCCTCAATTATATCTAAAAAAGGGGGTGTCGTGTTGTACAGATTGTGAAATAAGCGAAAAATAAGGGCTTTGGGGTTTTCATGCTAAAAATCCAAAAAGGAACTTTTCAAGAGACGTAAAACGTTTGACCCTAAAAAACAAATTTTGTAAAGCACGGTAGGGGCGTTTTTCCCGGGAAAAAATGTTGTAGTGTCTAACAACGTTAATCGTGGATAAAATGTGATTCTTGTCACGTTTGAGATTATATTGTATGGGCCTCGATCTCAAATGGTTGAGAAGAGGGATTGGATGGGTTTATGAAAACAAGAAAAATGCTGGCTGTTTCTGCCATAGCTGTTTTGGGGCTGTTCTCTGCGAATGGCTGTTCTGATGATAAAAGCAATGGTCTTGGACCAGAGGGTGACGTCAATGGGGTTGTTTCCAGTGAAAGCCTATTGGGGCCGGAAAGCTCCGAGTCGGTGTTGCAGGATCCCGTAGGTGGAGAGGCCCTGAGTTCTGAGCAAGAGGAAGTTCCTAATCTGGAGGGGGAAAGTAGCTCCTCCGTCAATCCGGAAAGTTCCGTTTCAGAATTGCCTTTAAGTTCTGCAGATTCCGCGGAAAGCGAGGTGCTGTCTTCCAGTTCAGAAGTCGCAGAGATTTCTAGTTCCAGCGCGATAGTGGAGGCCGCCCCTGCTTTCAAGGAAGACTACCGAGATGAGTGCTCGATTAGTGAAATTCCTACTAGCGTCAACAATGCAAAACTTCCGGACCCGTTCACCACTTTGGCTGGAACACGAATTTCTTCCAAGGACGAATGGAAGTGCCGTCGTGAAGAAATTGGCGCCATGTACGAAAAGATCATGTACGGCGATAAGCCTCGTAATCCCGAAAAAGTGGAAGGCAAACTTGCAGGAAGCACCTTTACCGTGACCGTGACCGACAAGGGTAAGTCGGCTTCCTTCGCTGTAACCATCAATGGCGCAGGCACCAAGGATAACCCGAAGCCCGCCATGATCGGCTTTGGCGGTGGCTTTATGGGTAACACTTGCGGTAGCCTGGGTGGCTCCCTCTCTGGTCTTGACATTGCTCAGATTATCTTCAACCCCGATAATGTTGCTCCTGAAAGCCAGCGTGGTAGCGGTAAGTTCTACGACATTTATGGATCCAACGCTAGCACTGGCACCATCATGGCTTGGGCATGGGGTGTGAGCCGCCTGATTGACGCTCTGGAAAAAACTCCGGAAGCTGGCATCGATGTAAAGCATCTTGGTATTACCGGTTGTTCTCGCTGGGGCAAGGGCTCTCTTGCTGTTGGCGCCTTTGATACCCGTATTGCCTTGACCATTCCCCAGGAATCCGGTTCCGGTGGCGCTTCCCTCTGGCGTGTGGGGGCTCAAGTCAATAAGCAGAAGGGCAAACAGTTTGTACAGGGCCTGAATAGTGCGGGCTCAGAAGGCAACTGGATGAAGACAACCTTCAAGAACTACGACGGAAAGGAAAACACCTTGCCCTTTGACCAGCATATGCTGGTGGCCATGGTGGCTCCTCGTCCCTTGCTGATTATCGACAACGCAGGCCAGGAATGGCTTGGTGAAGTTCCCTCCAACTACTGCGGCCAGGCTTCCAAGGAAGTCTTTGACGCATTGGGCGTAAGCGAAAATTACACCTATTCCCAGGAAGGCGGTCACGCCCACTGTTCCTTGCCCAACGGACAGTTTGACGAAGTGAAGGACTTTATCAACAAGTTCCTGCTGGGTAAGGATGGAGTTCAAACGGGAAAGATTGACTACACCAAGAATTCTGAGCAGATTAAGTGGAATAAGTCCGATTGGATCGACTGGACTACACCGACGCTCCGATAATTGATTGCGCAAATATGAAAAAGGCTGTTCCTGAAAATGGGACAGCCTTTTTTTGATATCTGTTTTTTTGAGGTTACGCCCCTGCGTCTTCCAAACGCTTGACGTGGCAGTATGCCAATTCCTTGGTCTTCTCGTCACGAAGGTGGAGGCTGGAACCTTCGCAGTAACGCCAGTACTTGCACTTCTTGCAGTCTCCAAGGCGGGCCCAGTTGCGGTCTCGCATAATCTGGTAGCGGTTCTGCCATACGTCCCAGATGTCATCCTTGTATATGTTTCCCTGGATGTAGTCGCCACGGAGGCTGGGGCATGCCGAAATATCGCCATTGGCAAGGACTGAACCTACGTTTACGCCGGCGCGGCAGAAGAACGGATAATTGCGAGCTTCCTTTTCGTAGCTGCCTAGGAATCCCTCGCAGCCGTAGTTCACGTTGATGACACCCATCCTCTTGGTTTCGCGGATAAAGTCAAAGACCTGCTTAAATTCCTTGTTGGTCAGTTGGAACAGGGGATTGTCCTTGGCGCGCCCCTTGGGGAATACGGTGGCGATTCTCCAACGCTTGACGCCAATCTTGATCAACATGTCGCGAATTTCGGGGAGCTCCGGAAGATTCTGCTTGTTGACGCAGGTCATGGTGTCAAAGGTAAGGCCTGGCGTGTGGGCTGCCATATTGATGGCGCGAATGGCATTGTCAAAGCTGTTGGGACTGCCACGGAAATGATTGTGGCTGTCGTGAAGGCCGTCTAGGCTAATGGTGAGGGAACGGAGACCTGCATTCAGCAGGTCCACGAACTTCTGGGGCGTCATGGCCAAGGCGTTGCTGACCATGCCCCAGGGGTAACCGCGCTTCTTGATTTCCTGACCGCATTCCACCAGATCCTGACGCATGAGGGGCTCGCCACCGGTAATGACCACCATGAAGTGCTTGGGGTCGATGTGGGGTGCCAAGTGGTCTAGTACTGCCATAAAGTCTTCCCGAGGCATGTCGGGAATGGCATCCTTTAGACAGTCACTTCCGCAGTGCAGGCAGTGCAAATTACAACGTAGAGTGCATTCCCAGAAGAAATAGGTCAGTGGGTGCGTCTTTATTTCATTATGGCGATAAAGACGGTAGAATTCCAGTGCAAGACGTTTCTTGAAGCCTAGCTTCATCGGGACTACTCCTTTTCCTCGGTGCTGGGAACGTCGTTACATGTCCCGTTGAAAAAGCAAGGAGGCCCGTAAACTGCGGGTTGGTCGATGAAGGCGGTGTCCTTGACGAAGGGAGGCTCGTCAATGCCCATGGAACTGCTGGAGTTTTCCTCGCTGGAATTGTTCGGATCTGTTGCGTTGCCAGGATTGCATTCTCTTGCGGCGTCTTCATCAACGCCAAAGAGATTGGAAAATTGTTCCAGAGTGTAGGAACTTCCATCACTGCAATCGCAACCTTCCGTTTTCACAATTTCAACACCGTAATCCGGGCAGATTTCGTCGTGACAAGGAGGAATCGAATAGCTTTCGACCACGGATGGCTTACAGGTCGGCTGTAGCGGCTCCTGCACTACACCATACAGCGGCTCTATCTGGGGAATGGAATTTGACGAACTGCTTGAGGGACGAATCGTATTTTCGCTGTTATTGGATGTCGGTTCCACATTGCTGCTAGAATTAGGGGTTGTCTCGTTGGAACTAGACGTTGTTGCATTGGAGCTTGATGATGGCTCTTCGTAAACGGGTTGTGTAGATGATTCGGAATCACTGCAGCTGGCCCAGAAACTGGCGAACGAGGCAATAATGAACTTTTGCCAATGCTTCTTTAATAAACTCATTTTGTGTCTCCTAACTGATGGGGTTACTTCTTGATTTTTACGGCAGTTCCGTAAACGATGATTTCTGCGGCGCCTGCCATGACGGCTGATGTCATAAAGCGAATTCCAACGATGGCGTCAGCGCCAACATTGCGGGCGTCCCGTTCCATTCGTTCTGTAGCCTGCTGCCTAGCTTCGTTCAGCATTTCTGTATAGCCTGCCAGTTCGCCACCGATAATGGATTTAAGACCTGCAAAAACATCGCGGACTACATTCTTGCTGAAGACGACGCTACCTTTGACCATGCAGATAGTTTCGATTTCCTTGCCCGAGATAAAGTCTGTGGTGAAAAGTCTCATGGGAACCTCCGTGACGTCGAAAAAAGGATAGATCTTTCCCTAAATATACAATAAAACGGCTCTTCATCAACATGTGTGGGTGGCTTCGCCACCCTTTTTTGTTGACTTTCGCCTAAATTAAACAAAAAATGGGCTATTTTCTAAAATTTAATCGCCAAAAAAAACAGAAGAAAAAGCCCATGTCAAAATTATACAAATCCAT